>JAFGOQ010000056.1 GCA_016926405.1 Bacteroidales bacterium | reverse complement strand
TATAAATCAATCACTATGGAAGAAAATCAGACTATTACTGAACAAAAAATGTTTAGTCAAAGACTACCAAATGCAAATGCAACGTTGGTATTAGGAATTTTATCTATTGCAACCTGTTGGTGCTACGGTTTTTTAGGTGTTATTATGGGTGCTATTGCTCTAATTATTTCATCTAACTCTGTTAAAATGTATAAAGAAAATCCTGAATTATATTCAGATTATGGTAATTTACGCGCAGGACGTATTTGTGCTATAATAGGTTTATCAATTTCTGGACTTATTGTTTTATCATTTATTATTGCAATAATTATGATTGGTTCGTTGGCTGGTGTTGCCGAATATATGCAACAATGCCAAGGTTACTAACAATAAAAAACAAAAGCCAGACGAATCTGGCTTTTGTTTTTTAACATGTTTATTTATAGTATTCTTTTCTGCGAGCTGCTAGAGTATTTTTCATTAACGACACAATTGTCATTGGACCAACACCACCAGGAACAGGAGTAATAAAGCTACACTTAGGAGCAACTTCGTCGTACTTAACATCTCCTAGAAGCTTCCATCCATTTTTAGTTTTATCAGACTTAACACGAGTAATTCCCACGTCGATAACAGTAGCTCCATCCTTAACCATATCGGCAGTAACAAATTCGGCAGCACCAAGAGCAACAATAAGAATATCGGCCTGAGCAGCAATCTCTTTAAGATTTTTTGTACGGCTATGACAAATAGTTACTGTAGAGTCCATTCCCTTTTGCAACATCAGGTTTGCAATAGGCTTACCAACAATATTACTACGACCAATAACTACACAATTTTTACCCGAAGTCTCAATATTATATCGCTTAATAAGCTCAACAATACCATCTGGAGTTGCCGAAACATAAGCAGGTAAACCAATTACCATTCTACCCATATTTACAGGATGAAAACCATCAACATCTTTTTTAGGATCGATAGCTTCAATAATAATCTGATCGTCGATGTGGTTTGGTAAAGGAAGCTGGATAATAAAACCATCAACTGTTTCATCGTCGTTAAGTTTTTTCACCTCAGCAAGAAGCTCGTCTTGTGTAATAGTTTCTGGAAAGCGAAGAACAACCGACTCAAAACCTACTTGGTTACAAGCTTTCTCTTTGTGTCCAACATAAGTTTCCGAAGCACCATCGTTACCAACAATAATAGCTGCTAATTTAGGAGCACGTTCACCTGCGTCAACTATTTTTTTAACTTCAATAGCAATCTCCTCTTTTACCTGAGCCGAGATCTTTTTTCCGTCTATAATTTCCATTTTATTTATTTTAAATAAATTTCAGAAAACAAAATTAGCATTTAAAATTAGGCACAAAAAAAAAGAGTCAGCAAAACCGACTCTTTTATGTTATAAAATCTTTAATTATCTCATTTTTGGCATTCCACCCATCATGCGAGCCATATTTTTTCCGCCCGACATCATCTTCATCATCTTCTTGGTTTCGTCAAACTGTTTAATAAGTTTATTAACCTCTTGAATATTTGTACCAGCACCAGCAGCAATACGCTTTCTTCTACTTCCATTTAAAATAGAAGGTTCGGCACGTTCGGCAGGTGTCATAGACGAAATAATTGCCTCAATACCTTTAAATGCATTATCGTCAATATCTATATTTTTCAACGCCTTACCAATTCCAGGAATCATAGATACAAGATCTTTAAGATTACCCATCTTCTTAATTTGCGAAATCTGCGAAAGGAAATCGTCAAAGTTGAATTGGTTTTTAGCAATCTTCTTCTGAAGTTTTTGTGCTTCTTTCTCGTCAAACTGCTCTTGTGCACGCTCAACAAGCGAAACAATATCACCCATTCCTAAAATACGGTCGGCCATACGCGAAGGGTGGAATACATCCAACGCATCAAGCTTTTCGCCTGTACCAACAAACTTAATAGGCTTGTCAACTACTTTACGAATAGAAAGGGCAGCACCACCACGAGTATCACCATCAAGCTTTGTAAGAACAACACCATCAAAGTCAATTCTGTCGTTAAACTCTTTAGCAGTATTAACAGCATCCTGACCAGTCATTGAATCTACAACAAAAAGTGTTTCGGTAGGTTTAATAGCTTTTTTAACAGCCTCAATCTCCTTCATCATCTCTTCGTCAATAGCCAAACGACCAGCGGTATCGACAATTACAATATCGTGACCCAAACGTTTTGCCTCTTTAATACCTTTAAGAGCCAAATCAACAGGATCATTATTACCAGCCTCGGTAAAAACAGGAACAGAAACCTGCTCTCCAAGAACAATAAGCTGGTTAATAGCCGCAGGACGATAAATATCGCCAGCAACTAAAAGAGGACTCTTACCTTTTTTTGTCTTAAGGTAATTAGCAAGCTTACCTGTAAAAGTAGTCTTACCCGAACCCTGAAGACCTGCAATAAGAATTATAGCAGGCGAACCTTTAATATTTATATCTTGTGTCTCACCACCCATAAGGTCAGCCAGCTCGTCGTGAACAATTTTCACAATCATTTGCTCTGGCTTAACAGCAGTAAGAACATTTTGTCCCATTGCCTTTTCCTTAACAGTATCGGTAAATGACTTTGCTATTTTGTAGTTAACATCGGCGTCAAGTAGGGCACGACGAACATCTTTAAGCGTTTCTGCAACGTTTACTTCGGTTATTTTACCCTCTCCTTTAATAAGCTTAAAAGAGCGTTCTAACCTTTCCGACAGATTATCAAACATATTTTTTGGTCTTTAATTTTTCGATTTCAAAAATATAAATTAGTTTTTAGTTTATAGAACTTAGTTATTAGAATTTAGCTATTAGAAATTTATAACTAACACTCCCAAACTAATATCCTACATACGATTCGGTACTTCAATTCCCAACAAATCTAAAGCTCGCTTAATAACTAATGCAACTTGATTAGCAATTTCAAGACGTAATTTAAGAATCTGAGGATTTTCTTCACCTAAAATAGTATAGTCGTGGTAAAACGAATTGAACTCCTTAACCAAGTCGTAAATATAGTTACATATTTGCGCTGGGCTATGGTTTTTCCAAGCATCAAGAACCTGAGCTTCAAATTTACCAATACTCTTAATAAGCTCAATCTCTCTAGAATTAATAGCAACAGAAGCATCAACTTTTGTATCAACACTAATTCCTCGCTCAACTGCCTTACGTAATATCGACTGAATACGTGCGTATGTGTATTGAATAAATGGACCTGTATTTCCGTTAAAGTCGATTGACTCGGCTGGATTAAATGTCATATTCTTTTTAGGGTCAACCTTAAGAATAAAATACTTAAGAGCACCAAGACCTATTATTCTATAAATATTTTCTTTCTCTTCGTCGCTAAATCCATCAAGCTTACCAAGCTCTTCCGACATCTTACGCGAAGTGTTAATCATTTCGTCTACTAAATCGTCGGCGTCTACAACTGTTCCTTCACGCGATTTCATTTTACCCTCTGGCAATTCAACCATTCCGTACGATAAATGATAAAGCTTTGGCGCCCATTCGTAACCTAATTTACCAAGGATAAGAGCCAATACTTGGAAGTGATAGTTCTGCTCGTTTCCAACAACGTAAATCATCTCGTCGAAACCAAAATCTTTGAAACGAATTTCTGCTGTACCAATATCCTGAGTCATATAAACAGATGTACCATCGCCACGAAGAAGTAGTTTTTCGTCTAGTCCTTCGGCAGTAAGATCGGCCCAAACAGAGTTATCTTCCTTGCGGAAAAGAACACCTTTTTCTAATCCTGCCTCAACAGTGCTTTTGCCTAGTTTGTATGTATCCGACTCGTAATATATTTTATCAAAATCAACTCCTAAACGCTTATAAGTAACATCAAAACCAGCATAAACCCAGTTATTCATCATAGACCAAAGCTCGTTAACCTCAGCATCGCCTGCCTCCCATTTTCTAAGCATCTCTTGTGCTTCAATCATAAGTGGAGCCTGCTTTTTAGCATCGTCTTCGGTTTTACCCTCAGCCATAAGAGCAGCAATCTCTTTCTTATACTCCTTGTCGAAACGTACATAAAAATCGCCAACTAAATGGTCGCCCTTTTTGCCCGAACTCTCTGGAGTAACACCTTCGCCAAACTTCTGCCAAGCAAGCATACTCTTGCAGATATGAATACCACGGTCGTTAACAATATTAGTTTTAACAACATTGTTTTTAGCTGCAGCAGCAATTTTTGAGATTGAATAACCCAACAAATTATTACGCACGTGACCTAAATGCAGAGGCTTATTGGTATTAGGCGACGAATATTCTATCATAACCGTAGAATCGTCTTCGCTAGCTTGCTGAATACCAAAGCTTGGGTTGTCAATAATTTTGTTTAGCTCGTTAATCCAAAACGATGGATCGATAAGAATATTTAGAAAGCCTTTAATAACGGTAAAATCAGCTATCTCTTCTAAGTTGTTTTTAAGAAACTCGCCAATCTCTTGGGCAGTTTGCTCGGGTGCTTTTTTTGAAAATCGAACAAAAGGAAAAACTACAACAGTAAAATCACCTTCAACATCTTTTCGGGTCATCGACACTTGTACTGTTTTTTCTTCTACCTCCTGGTTATAAAGCTCTTTTATCGCCTTGGTTACAGACGAAATAATCATCAAATCGGCACTCATATATTTTGTTTTTTATTTGTTTTCTATTTAAGCCCACAAAGATAGCTTTTTATAATTGATTATTAATAATAGCCTATTGATAATTACTGCCAAAACATGCGCAAAAGCAGAGTTATTACTCTTTTTGCTTATAATTGTATTATCTTTATATACTCAATGCAGCAAGTCTATAGACATAAATATTTCCGAAATTTGGATTTTGGATTTTGCTTGATTATTGAAAACTATTATGTACATAGAAAAACTTACAACAATGAAAATATCAGAAATTAAAGAATCTCTTTACCGATTATTTAAAAAACACTACAACTTTCTGCCTACCGATTTCACTCAATTAGCACAATCCGGATCGGATCGAAAATATTATCGAATAACAGGAAATAACAAAACTGCAATAGGCGTTTACAATCCTAACATTGACGAAAACAAAGCTTTCTTTGCCTACACAAAAGCTTTCGAGAAGGAAAAAATTAATGTACCAGAACTTTATTATATCGACGAGTCGAATCTGTTTTACTTAATTCAGGATTTAGGAGACACAACACTTTTTGACTTGCTCCCAAATTTTAACACAACGGATTATGTAGCCAACCTAAAGCTTGTTGTCGATGGATTAATTAAAATTCAGGTAGACACTCCGAAACACATAGATTACAATGTTTCGTTAAACCAAAAAGGATTTAATAGAGATTTAATAATCCGCGATCTTAACTACTTTAAATATTACTTTTTAAAACCTTCGGGGTTTATCTTTAACGAAGACAACCTTGACGAAAGTTTTAACGAGCTTGCTAATAGCCTGACAAAAAACGAAAACAAATACTTTATGTTTCGCGATTTTCAGAGCCGAAATATAATGTGGCACAACAACGAACCTTGGTTTATCGATTATCAAGGGGGTATGCAAGGACCTTTGCAATACGATTTAGCCTCGCTCCTTTTTCAAGCTAAAGCACAAATACCATATATTATCCGCAGAGAAATTCTAGATTACTACACCAAACAATTATCCACAAAAATCAATATAGACATTGACGATTTTAACCAATACTTCTACGATTTTGCTCTAGTTAGATTACTTCAAACTCTAGGCGCGTATGGTTACAGAGGTGTAATAGAAAGAAAAGGACATTTCCTGCAAAGCATTCCCTACGCTCTTAAAAATCTTAAATGGCTATTAGAGGGCGATAAATTAAGCCGCAAAGAGAGCGCTTTTACAAAACTTTTGCATGAGGTAGCCGATACAAAACAGTATAATCATACCGCCCCAACAGATGGCAAACTTACTGTTTATGTAAACAGCTTTAGTTACAAAAAGAAATTCCCGCACGACTGGGGCGGAAACGGAGGTGGTTTCTTTTTCGATTGCAGAGCTCTAACAAACCCAGGACGATATATAGAATACAAACACCTTAATGGCATGGACGAACCTGTTCAAACATTCTTAAAACAAAGCGCCGACATTCAACCATTCATCGACAAAACGATGAGTATTGTTAATGGTAGCGTAAAACGATATTTAGAACGTGGGTTTACATCGCTACAAGTAAATTTTGGCTGTACAGGCGGGCAACACCGATCGGTTTATTGTGCCGAACAAGCTGCTAAAGAGCTAAAACAAAATCCCAATATTATTGTAGTAGTAAATCATATTGAACAGCAGTAAAACTAAACAAAGTAATATGCAAGCAATGATATTTGCCGCCGGACTTGGAACACGGCTAAAACCTTACACCAACACAATGCCCAAAGCAATGGTACCTTTATGCGGTAAACCATTGCTTTGGCACGCTATAAACAAGCTTAAAAACACAGGTATAACACACATAATAATCAACGTTCACCATTTTGCCGACCAAATAATTAACTACCTAAAAGAGAACAACAACTTCGACATCACAATAAAGATATCAGACGAAACCAATATGTTACTTGATACTGGAGGAGGTCTTAAATATGCCGAAAAACTATTTATACCAAACACCCCCATTCTTGTTTACAATGTCGACATACTATCGGATATTAATTTAAACAAACTAAAACAACACCACTTAGAAAGCGAAAACCTAGCCACTTTGGTAACAGCTTCGCGAAACACAAGTAGGTACCTTCTATTTAACAATAGCAAACTTATTGGCTGGACTAATAAAAACACCAACCAATTTAAATGGTGCAACCACAGTTACCAGCAATACACCGAAATGGCATTTGCAGGAATACAAATTGTTAATCCAGAATTTATAAATCTTATAGAACCAAACAAAAAAGTTTCTATTATCGACGAATACCTAAGAATAGGAGCCAATAAAAAAATAGGATTATATAATAACGATGGAAAAATATGGATGGATTTAGGTAAACCAGAACAGCTAAAAATGGCCGAAGAGTTTATCTTAAGCAATACTACATCCCAAAAAAATCCGAAATAGCTTTTAGTAGTTCAAATGCAGGAGCATCAGAAAAACACTCTTTACACTTAACAAACATCATTAAAGAGACTACCAAATCGGTAAACATATGAAAAAGCAACCCTATACCAATAATCTTAAAAGGCTTACGAAAAAAAAGCAAACATAAATAAACCAACATAGCATAATAAGTGTGTAAAAAATGAAATCCAATGCTACATCTATTCTCCTGAAATATAGGTGTAGCAAAAATATGATCTACATCTACAAGCATAGTTGCAATTAATATTAAGTACACTTTCTTCCATTCTTTTCTAAAAAAAATAAAAGCTATAAAAAACGGAAATCCAAAATGTAGAAAATAATGTATAAATGCCGACATATTGGTTTTTATAATTAAATAACCACAATACTTTTTATAAAAAAAAACAAAACCTTGCAAACAAATGTTTGCAAGGTTTCAATCTGCGGAGAGAGAGGGATTCGAACCCCCGGTACGTTGCCGCACAACGGTTTTCAAGACCGCCGCATTCGACCACTCTGCCATCTCTCC
>JAFGOQ010000055.1 GCA_016926405.1 Bacteroidales bacterium | reverse complement strand
GTTTTTTGTGCGTTTGCACCAGCTCTAGGGATAGACATACTTGCACCAAGACTGAAAACTAATAGAGCAAGGGCTAGAGTCCAAGTTGCTTTTTCAAGAAAATCAGTTGTTTTACGAACACCCATTACTTGATTTTGCGATGAGAAGTTTGCAGCCAAACCACCACCTTTTGAGTTCTGAACAAGAACGATCAGAATTAATAAAACACTTACTATAGCAATTAAAATAGAAAAGAATAAATACATATTGTTTAAGTTTTTGATTTTTTACGTTAATTTTTCTATATCCTGAATTTGACTGGCAAAATAAGCACTTTTTTTCGGATATTTCAAAATTAATGCTTTATAAATATCAATAGCTTTGGAATAAAGATTTTGATTAATATATATTTTGGCCAACGACTCTGAAACCAGCTCATTATCTTCGGAAATGCTATCAACAGCTAAATCTTTTTTCTCTGTTTCTTCTTCAAGTTTTGGCTTTATTTTTACATCATTCGAAAGAAATTGATCAATTAAATTATTGCTAGGTTTGTTTTGGTTATTGTTTTTTGACAATTCGTCTAATTCAGAATTTTCTATTTCCTCGGTAAGGTTTAGCATATCTAAATAGTTGCCTCCCGTGTAATTAAAAATAAAATCTTCCGATTTAGCGTCTGAGTAACTCTTTTTATGCCTTTTTTTTGCTCCTCTGTTTTTCTCGGCCTTCTGATTTTCTTCTAACCAGTTGTCAATTTCGTTATCGTTTAAATTTGATTTTGTATCAAACGAAACAAGATTTGGGTTATATTCAAAATCATCTTTAATTATTTCGTCAATAGAGTGTGGGGCTTCTTGTCCTGTAACTCTAATCTCAATAGGCTCGACAACAGCTTTTTCTTCGTTAATAATTTTCAGATAATTATTGTCTTCTATAACAGCCGATGCAGTAACCTTATTTTCTGAAACAAATTGGTATAGCTTGTTTCGGTCGGGAGTGTATATGGCAGCTTTAAAAAGATAATGATCTTTCTGACTACTATTAATATTGTAATGCGCCTTAGCTAATAACATTTGTGCTAGCTGAAAATAGGGGTGCTTTACAGCTGTTTGTTCTATCTCAAATATTATCTCTTCGGATATATTTGTTGGGTTTTGTAATAGTGTAGTTAATTCTTTGAGGGTCATAATTTACCAGTTTGCTACAGATGCGTTAAAAATATCTTCCACTAATTTATTTAAAATATTTTCAATAACCGAGGTTGGAGGTTCAGAATTTGAACTTGGGTACGATTCGTATTGTGTAAACGACTTGTCGAAATCTTGAGTAGGATCTATTTTGTTCGAGAATTTTACTCTTATTGTAATTGTTAATCTGTTTTGTGCGGCTATATCATTTCCAGTAATAGCTTCGGCCGAGATAACAAAACTCGATACTTCTCCATCGAAATATAGATCGCCATCATCGGTTCTTAAATCGATACGTGTTTGAGACATAAATCGGTTTCGTAGCGATTCGGATAATCTGTCGCCAAAAGTTGGTTCGAAAGGCGATCGGTTAGGAAATGTTGCTACTGCAACTGTTTTCACATCGGGCGAAATAGAAGCTCCAGTAAACGAGTATTTCACAGAACACGAAGTTGCTATTATTGCAAGTATTATAAATATGTATTTTTTCATCTGTATAAATTAATTTTTTTGTTGCTATTTTAATTATTCTTCAGTGTGAGAGTAATTTTATGATAGGTTTTTTATTATTGAATTATAAGTTAAGTTCTTTTATTTTACGGTACAATGTGCGTTCGGAGATTCCTAATTCTAAAGCTGCTAATTTACGTTTTCCTCCGTGTTTTTCGAGCGCTTTAATAATTAGTTCTTTCTCTTTATCCTCGATAGATAGCGACTCTTCGATAATAGCTTCAGTATCTTGATAGTCGTCGGAGTCGTCGGGCATATCGTAACTGATATTTTGTTGAGGAATTCTATGTTTTATCACCGATGGAATAATATCTTCTTTTTTATAAAGCTTTTTAATTATACCCGCGTTTTCTTCGTTAATTTCAATATCGTGATCTGATTTTTCGAGAATTTCGGCAACCAACTTTTTTAAATCGGTCATATCGCTTCTCATATCGAAAAGAATCTTGTATAGTATCTCTCTTTCGCTGGCAAAAGTCTTCTCGTCAACCGATTTTTCGTTGTATATAGCCGGAAGATTTGCCGATTGGTTAATAGATGGTAGATATTTGACAATAGAATCCATATCTATCTCTCTATCTTGTTCAATTACCGATAGTTGTTCGGCAACGTTTTTTAATTGACGTATATTTCCTGGCCAGCGGTAATTTACTATCATATGTTGTGCATCGTGCGTTAATTTAACCGATGGCATACGATATTTTTCGGCAGTATCTTGTGCAAATTTACGGAACAATAAAAGAATATCTTCGCCACGTTCGCGTAGTGGTGGAACTAAGATAGGTACTGTGTTTAGACGATAAAACAGATCTTCGCGAAATTTATTTTCCGATATTGCTTTTTGAATATTAATATTTGTTGCTGCAACAACACGTACGTCGGTTTTTTGTACTTTCGATGATCCAACTCGTATAAACTCACCTGTCTCTAAAACTCTTAACAATCGAACTTGTGAGGGTAGGGGTAGTTCGCCCACCTCGTCTAAGAAAATTGTACCTCCGTTGGCAACCTCAAAATATCCTTTACGACTTTCGGTAGCGCCAGTAAAGGCTCCTTTTTCGTGACCAAAAAGTTCGGAATCGATTGTACCTTCGGGAATAGCACCGCAGTTAACGGCTATATAAGCTCCATGTTTGCGAGGGCTAAACTGATGTATTATTTTCGGAAAATTTTCTTTACCAACACCACTTTCGCCGTTTATTAAGACAGACAAATCGGTTGGTGCAACCTGATAAGCAATATTAATGGCTCTAATTAAGCCAGATGAATTACCAATTATACCAAATCGTTGTTTTATTGATTGTATATTTACTGACATAATAATGTTTTATGATTTAAATTAGGTACTCAATTATTGTAAAACAAAAGACTGCCATTTTGAACATTTACTACTGACAAAATTACAATTTAGCATCAGAATTCCTATTTATGCAGTGAAAAATTAACAATCGTTAAGGTATTAATAGATATTAAAATGGATAATTATGTACTTTCGCTTTCAATAAAAAATTAGAATATGAACTTTATTGCGATAATTCCTGCTCGATACGCATCGACACGTTTTCCTGGAAAACCTTTGGCTTTAATTAATAATAAGCCTATGATACAGCATGTTTACGAGCAGTCAAAAAAGGTGTTTGACGAAGTTTTTGTTGCTACCGACGATAAGCGAATAGCAGAGACTGTTGCTATGTTTGGTGGTAAATATATCATAACACGCGACGATCATCAGAGTGGTACCGACAGAGTTTTTGAGGCGGCTACAAAGTTAAAAGATAATGGTGTTGACTTTGATGTGGTTGTTAACATTCAGGGTGATGAACCTTTTATTCACCAAAAACAGTTAACTGCTTTAAAAGAGTGTTTTGCCGATGTTAATACTCAAATTGCAACACTTATTAAACCAATTGATAATGCCGACGATTTGTTTGATGTTAATAAACCTAAAGTTATTACTGCAATAAACGGCAATGCAATATATTTTAGCCGTCAAACAATTCCATTTATTAGGGGCGAAGAGAAGGATAATTGGAAATTGAAACATACATTTTATAAACATATTGGATTATATGCTTATAAATTTGATGCTTTAGAGAAGGTTAGTAAACTACCCCAATCGAGCTTAGAAATTGCCGAGTCGTTAGAGCAAAATCGTTGGTTAGAGAATAATCTAATTATTAAAACTGCAATTACCGATATTGAAACTATTGGTATTGATACGCCTGAAGATTTAGAGAAGGCTAATTTGGAATTTCTAAAGTAAAATTTCGAGAAGTAAATGTGATAATAATTTTATTACAATAACATTTACAGATAAAATCTTTATGTAAAACAAAATAAACCCCCAGCTATTTGTTTCAATAGTTGGGGGTTCTGTTTAAAGTTTGTTTTTTATTTAATGTTGTAGGTGCATCTTAGTTGTAAAGCGTATTTTCAAACTCTTTTATCAATTGGTTTAAATTGTTGTAAATAGTTCGAGCGTTTTTGTAAGTCTGATTTCTTAATAAATCCTTTAACTGCTCTTGTGTTCCATTATTTGCTAAATATTCTACAAAAGCACCTCCTAATAAGTAAATATATTTTGATTGGAAATTTTGTGGGTGTTCCCAAAGTTCTTTTATGTTTATTTTTTTGTCTTTCAGCTCAGACTTTGCTATTTCAATTCTGTTAGTTGATGTGAAATTGAAATAAACAGCTATGCCTTCGTTAATAAGAGCAGTTTTTTTTGTAGGACTCAAACCTAAATCAGATAATATGTGTGTTATTTCGTGACCAGGTGTCTGTTTAAAGTGTGCATTGATTTCTTTTTTATAGGAGTTTGCAAATCCAGCTTCCGATCCAAATGTTTTTTTCATGTCTTTACGTGTATTCCATACGTAGAAATCTATTTTGTCGGTAAGTTGAGCCTCGAAAAATTCATTGCTTTTTAAATAAGCAATTTCTCTTTTAAGAATATAATTTTCAGTATTCTTAATAACCGAAGTGTCTTGAAAATGGAATCGAATATGTTTGGTCTCTAATATTACCCAATTCTTATAAATGTCGTCATGAAAATAATCTAGCATCTTTTTTCTAGCAAACTTATTAACATTGGCTGTGGCGTTTATATTAATGCATGTTTCTAATGCTGTTTTCGACTTTTTGTATTCGTTTGTCATATAGTAACAAACACCTAAATCAGCTAAAGACCAAGCTTTAATATGTTTTTCGGTGTTTTTATCGGCAGAGCCTTTTAGTAAATATGGAATTGCTTTGTTGTATTCGTTTTTTTTGGTGTATGCTCTTCCTGCAATCATATTTAACATTGTGCTGGCAGTGTCCTTTTCAAGATACTTTAAACTTAAAGTAAGAGCTTTATCATATTTATTTTTGCCAAATAATTTTACTACATCGTTATACTTTTGGCAATAAGTATTTAAACAAAAAAGTAGTGTCGCAATTAAAATAGTGAAGTTTTTCATGTTTATATTTTATCTGTTTTTAGTTTAGTCTTCAAACATAATAAAAATTGTGTTTACTGTTAAATGCTTGTTGTGTGCATTCTGTAAATTTTATGCTAATTACACTTCAGCAAGATTGACAAAGTGAGGTGAGATTGTAGATGATATTTTTGTTGATGTAAAAATAAAACAAACGTAATATGGAAAAGAATATAACAAAACAAGATTATTTAAGAAGGTTGAATATTGTGATTGAACACATCAATAATAATTTGGATAAAAAACTTTCTGTAAATGATCTTGCGCAGATTTCTAATTTTTCACCTTTTCATTTTCATAGAATAATGAAGGGCCTTTTGGGTGAACCTATAGGGAATTTTATTACCAGAACAAGAGTTGAAACAGCAGCACGATTGATACGATATACAAATATTGAGATTCAAGATATTGCTTATAGAGTTGGATATGATAGTCCATCATCACTAAATAAAATTTTTAAACAGTATTATAATATTTCGCCAAGTGAATATAGAAACGATAAAAACATAACTATTATGCGACCAATATTGAATAATTATAATTTAAAACTGAAAGAGCCTAAAATAGTCGAAATGTCGGATAGACAAGTTATTTATATTAATATAATTGGTGAATATGGTAACGAGAATTACAATAAGACCTGGACTAAATTATGGTTGTTTGTTAAAGAAAACAAACTGTTTTCGAGGGGGATAGAAAGTATTGGTTTGAGTTACGATGATCCTAAAGTTACCGAGTCTGATAAATGTAGATATGATGCTTGTCTGACAATTTCAAAAGCTGTAAATGCTACTGGCGAAATTGGTGTAAAGAATATCGATGGTGGAAAATATGCGGTATTTACGTTTAAAGGAAGCTACGATAAGTTAGGTGAGGTTTACGATTTAATATTTGGTACTTGGTTGGTTAATAGTGAATATGAGTTAAGAGATGTGCCTGTAATGGAAAAATACTTAAACAATCCAAATAGAACATCTCCCGAAAAATTAAAGACAGAAATTTATTTGCCAATAAAATAAAGCATAAAAAACTAACTCTCGGAGGTCTTAACAGACTCTCCGATGTTAGTTTTAATATATGTAACTCTCTTTTCTTTTAGATATGAATAACCTCGTCGTAAGCAGCGGCAGCAGCTTCCATAATAGCCTCGTTCATTGTTGGATGAGGATGTATAGACTTAATTAATTCGTGAGCAGTAGTCTCAAGATTACGAGCAACAACAAGTTCGCCAATCATTTCAGTAACATTTGCTCCAATTAAGTGAGCACCAAGTAGCTCGCCATATTCGGCACCGAAGATTAGTTTAACAAAACCATCTTTTGTTCCAGCAGCACTAGCTTTTCCCGAAGCTGTGAATGGGAATTTACCAACTTTAATTTCTAATCCAGCTTCTAAAGCAGCTTTCTCGGTCATACCAGTTGAAGCAACCTCTGGGGTAGTATATGTACATCCAGGAATGTTTTTGTAGTTAATAGGATGAACATCCATACCCGAAATTTTCTCTACGCAACAAATACCTTCGGCCGAGGCAACGTGAGCAAGCGCTGGACCATGAACAATATCACCAATAGCGTAAACACCTTCTACATTGGTACGGTAAAAATCGTCAACTTTAATTTTGCCATTTTCAAGCTCAATACCAAGCTCTTCAATACCAATATTCTCAAGGTTAGGAACAACACCAACAGCCGAAAGAACAACCTCAGCCTCGTGTTCTTCAACTCCTTTTTTAGTTTTAATTTTTACTTTACAGATATCGCCAGTAGTGTCAACTTCTTCAACAGACGAGTCGGTCATTACTTTCATCTTAGCCTTCTTAAACGAACGCGCAAGTTGTTTCGACACTTCTTCGTCTTCAACAGGAACAATATTTGGAAGGAATTCAACCAAAGTAACTTTTGTGCCAATTGAGTTGTAGAAATTAGCAAACTCCGAACCAATAGCTCCCGAACCAACAACAATCATCGATTCTGGTTGCTTCTCTAGAGTCATTGCTTCGCGGTAGCCAATTATTTTCTTTCCGTCTTGAGGAAGATTTGGAAGCTGTTTTGAACGAGCCCCTGTGGCAAGAATAATATGATTTGCTGTGTAGTCTACCTTTTCGCCATCGGCATTTGTAACCTCAACAGTTTTACCTGCTTTAAGTTTTCCTGTACCAACAATAACGTCAATTTTATTTTTCTTAAAAAGAAACTGAATACCCTTGCTCATGCCATCGGCAACACCACGGCTACGATTTACCATAGCCGAAAAGTCTGGTTTTACAGTCCCCTCAATAACTACTCCATAGTCGGCACAATGCTGTGCGTATTCAAAAACCTGAGCACTTTTTAAAAGCGACTTTGTAGGGATACATCCCCAGTTAAGACAGATTCCGCCAAGCTCCGAACGCTCAACAACACCAACTTTCATCCCTAATTGAGATGCTCTAATAGCAGCAACATACCCTCCTGGGCCACTACCAACAACTATTAAATCGTAACTCATTTATTTATTTTTT
>JAFGOQ010000054.1 GCA_016926405.1 Bacteroidales bacterium | reverse complement strand
TTAACGTTTTCCCTCGTCCAAAAAATTGGTGTAAACTGATTAGTGGGCACTCCGCCTAACCACCACGATCCCATGCCATCAACCGTTGTACGCAATCCCCCTACTATTGTAAAAACAGATGAGTTTTTAGGCTAACGGGTAGTAATTGAATTGTTGTAGATAAAAATTAACTTTCACATTATTAGTAATTTAACAATTAATAATTTTACCGTTAGTCGGAAGCTTGTAAAGAGAACTACCGATAAATATTAAACATGTACCGACAAATATCCCTGAACCACAGATTTGATTTTAATATGGTAAGAAATAGAATGACTTTTACTCATGTAATCAACTTAAAATTAACATTATGAGTAAAAAATACATTTTCTTGCTAACCAATATTCCTGTTTGGTCGATATTTTTACTTTTCATTTATTCAATAAGCTTTTATAGGTATTATAATCCCCAAATAGGCTATAATCCAGATAGTTTTCTGTTAACAATTTATTATGCCTTTAATTTGGGACTTTGGCTATTTGGGAGTTTTTATTTGTCATTTGGCTATATAGTACCAAAATATTTGGTAAAGGGGAAACGAAATAAATTTTGGCTGTATTCATTTGTACTGAGCTTTACTGTTATTCCGATTATTATAATTGTTTTAGAAGATATTCGAAGTTGTTTTCGCGAAGATTATACCTTTCTTTATACATTCAAATATTTAACTTCCGAAGTTTATATCCTAATACCCTCATTGTTAATGCTTGGATTCTTTACCTTAATGAGCATTGGGCTAGGTGTATTAAGCAGAATGGCTTTCGATTCTTTTTCTAACCTTGAGAAAAAGAAAGATTCAGAAAACAAACAACTTCTAAGTGAATTAAACCTGCTCAAATCGAAATTAAATCCACATTTACTGTTTAACTCCCTCAATAATATCGATACTTTAATACAAACGAACTCCAACCAAGCCTCTGCCTCCTTAACAAAATTATCTGATATTTTAAGGTATGTTGTTTATGAGAGTGATAAAGAAAAAGTATCCTTAAAAAAAGAAATTGAAATTATTGAAAGTTTTATAGAACTGGAAAAATTACGGCTGACTCAAAACGCTTCTGTTGTGTTTAACAGTAATTTAAAAGAGGATGTTGAAATTCCACCAATGCTATTTTTCCCATTCATTGAAAATGCATTTAAACACAGTAATTTAAATAACCCGGAGCATCGCCTGGTAATCGATTTTTTAATGTCAGAAAAAACCATTCTATTTAAATGTAATAATACCATTAACGTCAAAGAACAAACACGTTCAGGTTCTGGCAAAGGTTTAGAGCTTGCTAAGAAGAGATTATATTTGCTTTTATCTGACACCCATAAATTAACTATAGAATCAGTAAATAACGAGTATCAGGTAACTCTTGAAATAAATCTTTAATATGAGTATCTGGAATAGATAATAATTGATTATATTACATGAAAATATTTGACATGAATCTAATCAAATTCACGAAAGAGTTTCCTGATGAAGCCTCTTGTCGAGCTAAATTCAAAGAGTTTAGGGACAGAGAAGGTGTTGTATGTCGAAAGTGTGGGCATACAGAACATTTTTGGTTGAAAACCATTGAGAAATACGAATGTAAAAAATGTAAAACCCGAACCTCCCTGCGTAGCGGAACAGTTATGCACGCAAGTAATCTTCCGTTTAGTTATTGGTTTATTGCCATGCACTTAATTACAAGTACAAAGAAATCATTTTCAGCACTTGAACTGCAAAGGCAAATAGGGCATAGATACTATGCGCCCATTTGGTTATTGTTGAATAAACTTAGGGCTACAATGGGTATTCGGGACAACCAATATCAATTGGATGATGTTGTAGAAATTGATGAAGGCTTCTTTTCAAGTGTTGATACTGAAAAAGAGAAAAACAGCAATAATAAAACAAAGCGGGGACGAGGTAGTCAAAAGAAAAGCACTGTAATGATACTTGCTAAAACAGTATATGATGGGAAACCTAAAAAGAAACATCAAAAAGTATCTAAATTCCGATATGTAAAAATGATTGTAATGGACAATCTAAAAGGGACATCAGTAGACAAAGTTATCACAGAACACGTTTCTCCAACAAGTATTGTTAAAAGTGATAATTATACAAGCTATAGCAATATTAAAAACTTGGTTGATTGTCATGTCAAAAGAACTGTCAAACCAAAGGAAGCAGGGAAATATCTTCCCTGGGTACATACAATGATAGCCAATGCAAAGCGCACATTGCTGGGAATTCATCATATGGTTTCAGACAAACACATACAAGGATATTTAGATGAATTTTGCTATAAAGTAAATCGCAGATATTATGGAGAAAAACTCTTCGATAGATTGTTAATTGCTTCTGTTTCTATAAATTACAAAAGTGTTATTACTGATTCCAGATAGTCATTATCTTTAATAAATGATAAACTGTATTATTATAGAAGATGAACCTTTGGCTGTAGAAAAGCTGAAAAACTATATTACTAAAATTCCCTATTTAAATCTCATAGAATCTTTTAATTCAGCTCTTCCTGCAATTAGTTTTCTGAAAAACAATCAGGCCGATTTAATATTTCTCGATATTGAAATGAAAGTGCTAACAGGAATTCAACTATTAGAAACCGTTAAACTGGAATCGAAAATAATTATCACCACAGCCTATGAAAAATATGCGCTTAAAGGATTCGAATTACAAGTATCTGACTATTTGTTAAAACCCATAAGTTTTGAACGATTTGTTAAAGCCTGCGATAAGGTCATTAGTGAACTTTCTGAAAAGAAAAGTCACGTACACTGTAAAATATTTATTAAAACAGAATATCGGCTCGAAGGAATAAACACCTCTGAAATTCTTTTTATTGAAGGGATGGGAGATTATAGGATGGTTGTAACAATTCAGCAAAAAATTATGACACTGCAAACCTTCAAGGAACTTATAGAAATACTTCCCAATGATAAGTTTTGTAGGGTTCATAATTCGTTTATTGTTTCACTTGATAAAATAGAAAAGATCGAACGTAATAGGATTAAAATTAGCGACAAACTGATACCGATAAGTGATTCTTATGGAAAAATATTTTATAAAACGATAAAAATTCAAACATAGCCAGCGTACAACAAACAACACCGGCCATGTGGGTAACAGAGCGGGTTTCAGCGGTTGTGGCTCGTAAACAAAATTAGCTGTAAACTGATAGATGATCACTTCGCACTCCACACACGACCCGGTGTCGTCAACCGTTGTGTGTAAAAACAATAAAACCCTGCACTATATGAAAAGAGTTATAATTTTAACAGTCACAGCATTTTTTTCATTG
>JAFGOQ010000053.1 GCA_016926405.1 Bacteroidales bacterium | reverse complement strand
TATATCGTTAGCTATTGAGATTGGAATTGTATTAGCAGCATTACTTTTTATGTACCGAATGAGCAAGCTAAGCAATGTAATTCCTATTGACAAAGATTCTGATTTATTAGATAACTATAGCACAGTAGCTAAAGGAATAGATATTTACGAAATTAGTGGACCTTTCTTTTTTGCTGCAGCCAAAGAGTATCAGGAGACACTTGTTAATTTAAATTATAAATCGAAAGTTGTAATTCTTAGAATGCGTCATGTTCCTTTTATTGATGTTACTGGCTTATACAATTTCGAGGAGATTATTAAGTATCTAAAAGGACGTAATATTTCGGTTATTCTTACTGGTGTTGTTCCTGAAGTGCGCATGGAATTAGACAAGCATAACATTACCGAGATGGTTGGTGCCGAGAATATAAAAACTTCGTTTGAGAGTGGTTTAGAAAGAGCAAACCAATTGAACTAAATTGAGCGATTATTTATCGGTATTATCTTTATTAAGTTTATCAATAAAATCGTACTTAGCTTGACGGCTTTTCCATCTGTCGCGTGCATATTTCTGCATATCAACAATGGTATCTTTTTCGTCCATAATCTCTAGCCCTAGTAATGTCTCAATAATATCCTCCATTGTAACAATACCATCAACACCACCATACTCGTCGAAAATTATGGCTATATGCTCTTTAGAGTCTAATAATTTTTCCCAAACTTTAAATAGAAGGTTTGTATTAGGCACAGATACTATATTGCGTTTTATGTCCGATAATTTTAACTGATGCTCGTCAATGGCAAGTTTTTCTAAAACTGTTTGACGTAATACGTAGCCTGTAATATTTTCATCGTTACCTGAATAAACTGGTATTCTAGAGAATCGTAGATAATCTTTACTTTTTAAAAAGTCATCTAATAATAAACTTTCATCTGCTACAACCATAACTACTCTAGGGGTCATTACCTCAGAGACTTTTACATTCTTTAGCTTTAGTAAATTTTGTATAATTTTATGTTCACTCTCCGAAAAGACTCCTTCATTAGCACCTATACTTGCTAGTGCCGATATTTCGGCTCTACTTGTCGAGAAGGTTGTTTTATCATCTGATATTAAACTTGTAATAAATGTCGACATTACCACTAAAGGATATGTTAAGAATATCATAAAGCTTATTACGAAATAAGTTGATTTTGCCAAGTTCCGCCACATTTTTGCTCCAATTGTTTTCGGAATTATTTCGGTAACAATTAAAATTAATAATGTTAAAATACCCGACACTATTCCAAAATATGATTCCCCAAAAATGCTTACAGCTTGTGCTCCTACACCTGCAGCTCCTACGGTGTGAGCTACGGTATTAAGCGATAAAATTGCTGATAATGGTTTATTTATATTGGTTTTGTAAATTATAAATTTTTGTGCCCAATATATGCCACTCTCTTGCTTTGCTAATAAAAAAGGCTGAGGAGTTGATAGTAATACAGCTTCGGTAATTGAACATACAAAAGATATCACCAAGGCCAAAAAGAGATAAAAAAGGAGCAAAACCATTGAAACGAATATTAATTTTATATGTGTGACTAAACAAACTTCAAAAAAATTCTATACTGATGCAATAGCAGCAATGCTAACTTTAATATTGCCTGCTTTAAGCAAAGTATTTACGCAAGCCTCAAGAGTCGATCCTGTGGTTACAATATCGTCGACAAGTAAAATATGTTTATTTCTTATTGATTCGGGATCGATAACAGAAAAAACAGTGTTTACATTTTGCCATCGCTCAACTCTATTTTTCTTTGTTTGAGTCTTTGTTTTCTTGGCTCTCACAAACGACTTTGTATCTATAGGTTTGTTTAACTGCTGAGCCAAACCTTTTGCAATAAAGTAGCTTTGATTATACCCTCTTTTTATAAATCGTTTCCAATGAATTGGTACAGGCATTATAATATCAACATCATTAAAACGACTACTGTTCTTTATTTCTAAACCAAGCCGCAGCCCTAACTCTAGTCCTATGTATGTTTTACCATTGTACTTTAAGTTATGTGCCATTTTCTGAACTGCCGACGATTTTTCGAACAAATACAATGATGTAGCATTCTCAATTATTGTTCTACCCCAAAACTTCTCTTCAAGTGGATTATCTTTAAAATCGGTATAATAAGCCAACGGAATATCTTGTTCGCAATAAGTACAAAGCAGTTTATTATGTTCAAAAAGAGGTTCCCCACATCCTTCACAAAATTGTGGAAACATTAAATTAGTTAGGTTTTTTAAGCTCTTTTTCAAACTGTTTTATCAATGTGAGGAATAAAATTAAACCTTGTAAAATATTAATTCAACAAAACAACTCACACAGTTTCAAAACAGTCTAATATTTTTTCATAGCAACATCTAAATGTTGTTTTTGTGATCTTTTAATTGAAAAACCAAAGTATAGTAAAGCAGATATGAATAATTGACATTAAATATATTTACTGATAGTATGTAACAATGAAAGTTCTATATCAAATAAATACAATACTCATGTAAGTATATTTTATAATAATTATAAAAAGCAAACTTTTTACTTTTGCTTTTTAGCGATGTTTTTTATGATTATAAATTTCCTTAGGGAAGACTATTTTTTTTCATACCTATGG
>JAFGOQ010000004.1 GCA_016926405.1 Bacteroidales bacterium | reverse complement strand
TAGAACTCAAGCGGGTGCTGCTAACTACAATGTTGTTATTATGAATGCTATTGGTAAAGTTGTTTTAACCGACAATATTGCCGATAATTCTACTAAACAATTCGACCTTACTAACTTTGGTAAAGGAATGTATTTAGTTCGTTTAACCGATGGTATTGGTGTTAAAACTGTTCGTGTTGTTGTTAAGTAATTAATACAATATTATATATTAAAAGAGCCGGCATACTGCCGGCTCTTTTCTAAAAAAGTTGCTCTTATAAACTAACCATACTAAAGTAATTAACACAAATAGAATTTTATTATTGGTGAGTTTTATCTCGCCGCCAAAAAAATATAAATACAATATAAGTTTACATAATAAATGTATTAACCACATTGCAATACTCCTGAATTAACAAACAAATTATAAATAGCTACCTAATCTAATCTAATTATAATAGCATAGAACCCTAACTAGTAAAAAGCTCTCACAATAAAATTTGAATATAATATAAGCGAAATGTAATAGGTCCTGATTATTTGGTTAGGAATACCAGTTTACAATTATTGCTAACAATATAAATAGATTGAAATATATATGTTTAACTTAATTTCATACAGATGAAATATTATTTACTTTTAAAGCGTGCATTTATTCTGACAGTATTTTTTCTATTTACTAGTCAGTATCTTTTTTCGCAAACACCTCCCGATAATCTTAACGGAGAACAACTTAAAGTGTGGTTAAAAGATAACTATTACACAGGAAAGCATAAAACATTGGGTTACGATGGAGCAAGAAGTCAAATGTATGGCTATGTTGATAAGAAATCTGATGGTAAAATTTATGGTGTTTATTCTGGTTTTTCAGTTTCTGCGTCTTATGATACTGGAGAAGTCTTCAACGGAGGAATAAACTGTGAGCATACAATACCCCAAAGTTTCTTTGGAAAGCAAAACCCAATGGTATCCGATCTTCACCATCTTTTTTCAACTCATAAAGATGTTAATAATACAAGAAGTAATTACCCTTTTGCCGAAATAGACGATAGTAAAACCACAAAATGGATGTATTTAGATAAAACACAATCAAATATTCCAACCGAAAATATTGATTCGTATAGCGAGTTTGCAAATAATACTTTCGAACCACGCGAAGATCATAAAGGCGATGTTGCTCGTGCTATATTCTATTTTTACACAATGTATCCAACACAAGCTGGCGATATTAGCAAAGTAGGTGATATTAATTTGTTTTATCAATGGCACTTACAAGATCCTGTTGACGAGTGGGAACGCACACGTAATCAGCGTATCGCCGAAAAACAAGGTGATCTTAATCCCTATGTTGTTAATCCCGATCTTATTGCTCGTGCATGGGGTTTTCAGGCAACAAACAATGTTGCAACACCTGTTTTTTCACAACAGTCGTGTACCTTTAGTTCTCCAATAAATATTACTATTACAACAGCTACTGCCGATGCTAAAATTTATTACACAATTGATGGTGCGCAACCAACAATAAATTCAACCTTATATTCTGCACCAATAGAAATATCTGCTACAACTACTTTAAAAGCTATTGCTGTAAAAGATGGAATGGATAATAGCGCTATTCAATCGGCAAATTACACCTTCAATACAAATAGTGGTAATACATCTGGTGGTTTATTTATTTCGGAGGTTTCTGCTGGTAAAATAGCCGATGTTTATCATAAGTATGTTGAGCTTTATAATGCTACCGATGCTACAATAGATTTAGGTGCTCAGAACTATTATATAGGTGTTGAAACTAATGCTACAACAACGATAGGAATGACTAAAAAGCTTGAAGGATCGATTGCTCCTGGTGCTGTGTTTATTGTTTGTGAGGTTGCACAAGCTGCTTATGGTGCAAACTATCTTGTTTGGTCTGATTTTAAAGTTAATGGCGACGACAGAGTATTTCTTCTTAAAGATGGCGATAAAGATGATAATATAGTTGATGCTTTTGGAGTTAAAGGTGTTCCAGCTCAAGCAACTGATGCTTGGTACTACAAATATGGATATGCCGTTCGAAATTCGAATGTAATTGTTTCAAATTCTACCTTCGACGTTGCCCAATGGACAGTTAAACAAACAACAGAGGGTATCACTCCAGGAACACATATTGTTGATGGTGCAGTGGCTCCTGCCTTTGCGGTTTCTGTATACCCTGCAAACAATGCTACAAATGTTGCTATTGATACCGATGTTAAAATAAGCTTTAATAATGCTATTACTGTTCCTGCCGACCTTGCTTCAATATTTACATTTAAAGCAGGCGAAACAGCTGTTAATTTTACTACTACTATCGACGAAGCTAAAAAGGTTATTACTTTAAAACCTTCAGCAGCCCTTTCTTATTCTACAGAGTATACATTTACTGTTGCTGCTGTTAAATCGGAAGACGGATCGGAATCAACCGAAGCTATTACTTCTAAATTCACAACCGAGGCCGAGTTAACACTTATTGCTATTAAAGATATTCAGACTCCTGCTAGCAGTGGAAGCGATGTTTCTCCTTTAAAAGATAAAAATGTTTGGGTTGAGGGGGCTATTACAGCTGTTTATTCAAAAGTATCTAATGGAGTAACAACTCAAGTAGGTGCCTTTATTCAAGATAGCAACAATCCATACAGCGGAATATATGTTTATAGTATTGGTATTGTTTTACCAAGCGATAATGAGCTAAAAATAGGAGAGGTTGTTAGTGTTAAAGGTATAGTTGACGAGTATCATAACTTTACTCAGATTAAGAACCCTACAGTTGAAAAAATTAATAAAACAATAAACATTACAGCAACAGAATTAACTCTTGATAAAATAACAGAAGAGTACGAGGGTATGCTTGTTAAAGTTACTGGAACTGTTGAAGGTGCTATGAATACTTATGGTGAGTATAAAATTACCGATGGTACAAATTCAATTCAGGTAGACGATAAATTATATCGCGACGAAAATCTTCTTGATGGTACTAAATATACATTTGTTGGTACTATAGACTACTCGTTTAATTTCTTTAAAGTTCTTCCTCGTTCGGCTGACGATGTTGTTGCCGAAAAATCAACAGCTATAAACGACAACAACATTAAGTTCTCGTTGTATCCAAATCCAACAACAGGAATGTTTGTTGTTAGAACTCAAGCGGGTGCTGCTAACTAC
>JAFGOQ010000052.1 GCA_016926405.1 Bacteroidales bacterium | reverse complement strand
TTTTTTTTAATATATATATAACCTTTAAAAAAATCAGACGTATTATATACATAGAAACGAATTATTAACTTAAAATTTAAAAATATGGGAGACTACTCAGACGAAACTTGGAAAAAATTGACTTACGAGGGTCTTGACCCTGAAGAGCATTATGAGATTTCTAATTATGGTCGAATTAAGAGTTTTAAAGTTAGAAAAACTGACGGCAAAATTATTAAAGGATCTTATCTTAAGGGTTATAATATCGTAAACGTAAAACTTAGTAACGGAAAAAGAAAAACTCTTTTCTTACATAAGCTTGTTGCTGAGATGTACTTAAAAAAAGACAATGATCTACAGGAGCACGTTATTCATTTAGACTACCAAAAAGGGAACAATCATTTTGAAAACCTTAAATGGGTTACTTTCCAAACGTTTAACGCTCATCACAGATTAAACCCAAATTATCAAGCACAAAAAGGCTTAATAAGAAACGCTAAGTTAACTGAATCTGACGTTGTTAGACTTAAACACAAATTACGTGAAGGGAATTACAAGCTTTATAAATTAGCAAAAGAGTTTGGTATTACTCACACTCAGTTAAACAGAATTAGATCAGGTGAAAACTGGGGTCATGTAAAAATTGACTAACAAAAATCTAATAAGAAAAAAAGGAACTAAACAGTTCCTTTTTTTCTTATTAGATAGATAAGTGAACTCGAGGCATCTTTATTAGTAATACTTTTCATTAATCCGATAATTCCATCTTTCAACACCTTAAACCAATTGATTTTATGGCTAATATTTTTTTGACTTAACATTGAAACATAAAAAGCATCCAAGGGCATTCTATAATATTCCTCAATACAAAATCCATGTTTGTCTAGTAGTTGAGATATAGAACTTGTATTAAAATGCCACAAATGGCGAGGCGCATCAATTGCGGCCCATTCCGATTTATACAAATTAGCATCGTACGACGAAATATTAGGCACAGCTACTACAAAAAGGCCACTCTCATTAAGCATATCTTTTATTTTATTCAAGTAACCACTTAAATCATGAATATGCTCTAATACGTGCCACATGGTTACTACATCAACCTTCTTTGTAAAATTAAGCAATTCATTGCTCGGTAAAACATCAATATTAAAATTCATTTTAGCTACTCTCCTAGCATCAGCCGATGGTTCAAACCCCAAAGTCTCCCACCCCCTTTGTTGCATAGCATTTAAAAAATAACCAGTCCCACAACCAATATCAATCATCAAACCCTGTTTGGCCTTAGAATATTTATCAACCAATTTACATTTTCGGTTTAACATAAACCATCGAGCAAAATGATAAATTTTATCTCTAAAAGAATCATTTACATCACTGTGAGAAATATAATCCTCAGAAATATAATACTTCCCTATCTCTTCAGAATTTGGTGGATTATGAGTCCAAGTAAATGCACAATTATTACATGTTAAGATATCAAATAACTCATTCGAAACAGTATAATCTTTATTAGAAAACAACTTCTTAACATCATCACTACCGCAAACATTACAAATACCATTACTTTGACGGCTCATATCCTTAATACTTTTATATTTTTCAATTAAAACAGAACCATAAAAATACAACTTTAGAATGCAATAAGACCCCTTACCATTGAATATTATTTACTATTTTTGAATCAAAACATATATTTATTATGAGCATTGCCAGCAAAATTGAAGAAATAAAAAATAGCATTCCAAAAAATGTTAAACTGATTGCAGTATCAAAAACTAAACCTGCCGAAGATATTATGGAGGCATACAATTCTGGATATAGAATATTTGGAGAAAACAAACCTCAGGAACTAAAAGAAAAATACAATACTCTTCCTAAAGATATCGAATGGCATATGATTGGTCACTTACAAACCAATAAAGTAAAATATATTGCTCCATTTGTTCATCTTATTCATGCAGTAGAAAGCATTAAATTACTAACCACTATAAATAAAGAAGCCGAGAAAAACAACAGGATAATAGATGTTCTTTTACAAATATATATCGCTAAAGAAGAGTCTAAATTTGGATTATCCAAAGAAGAATTAATTACTCTTTTAGAATCAGAAGAGTTTAATAGTCACAAAAACATAAGGGTTGTTGGACTTATGGGAATGGCTACATTTACTAATGATTCATCAATTGTAAGAAACGAATTTAAATATCTGAAACAAATATTCGAGTTTACTAAAGAAAAGTACTTTTCCAACCAAGACTCTTTTAAAGAAATTTCGATGGGGATGTCTGATGATTATAAATTAGCTATTGAAGAAGGAAGTACAATTATACGAGTAGGGAGTAGTATCTTTGGAAGTAGAAATTACAATTCATAAATCCAAAGATTAAACATTAAAAGTTTTCACTTGTTAAAAACAAAAAACATATAAAAATGAACACTCTAAAAACAAATTACCTTGGTTTAACTTTAAAAAACCCTGTTATTGTAAGCAGTTCAGGACTTTCTTCGACTCCTGAAAAAGTAAAAAAACTAGCAGAAAATGGCGCAGGAGCAGTAATTCTTAAATCGCTTTTCGAAGAGCAAATTAATCATGAAGCAGGATCATTAATTTCCGACAACTCATATCCAGAGGCTTCCGATTATATTTTAAGCTATTCAAAAGAAAACAGTATTGGGAATTACCTAAATCTTATAAAAGAGTCTAAAAAACTAGTTGACATTCCAGTTATCGCAAGCATTAACTGCACTGGATCGACAAGTTGGACTTCGTTTGCAAAAAAAATTGAAGAAGCTGGAGCCGATGCTATAGAAATTAATGTTTACTTTCTACCTAACGATATTGATAAAACAAGCGAAAAATACGAATCTATTTATCTTAAACTTGCAGAAAAGCTGAAAGAATCTGTAAATATTCCTATTTCGTTTAAACTAGGAGCCTTCTTTACAAACCCTGCAAACCTTGCTAAAGAATTGTACTACAGAAAAGTTGATAGCCTTGTTTTATTCAATAGATTCTATGCCCCAGATATTGACATCGATAATTTTAAAATGACCACTTCTGATGTATTTAGCTCACCAGCTGATATTAGAAACACGCTTCGTTGGACAGGAATACTTTCTGACAAATTACCAAAAATGGAATTATCGGCCTCAACAGGAATTCATACTGGTAAAGATGCAATAAAAATGATTCTTTCGGGAGCTACAACTGTTCAAGTGTGCTCTTCGTTATATAAAAATGGAATTGAACAACTTAAGACAATTATTTCAGAAATTGAAGCTTGGATGAAGAAAAACAACTTCAACAGTGTCGACGAATTTAGAGGTAAAATGTGTTACAAAAACATTCCAAATCCTGCAATGTACGAGCGTTCACAGTTTATGAAACATTTTTCGAGTCACGAATAAAAACAATAAAATAAAAAAAGCCTCTTTCAAGAGGCTTTTTTTATTTTTATACTATTAAGTGTATTATCCTAAGTAAGTTTTAAGCAATTTACTACGCGAAGAATGGCGTAATCTACGAATAGCTTTTTCTTTAATCTGACGAACACGCTCACGAGTAAGTCCAAATCTCTCACCAATCTCTTCAAGAGTAAGCTCTTGAATACCAATACCAAAAAACAATTTAATAATATCGCGTTCTCTCTCTGTTAAAGTAGCTAAAGCTCTTTCTATTTCGCGAATTAAAGATTCATTGATAAGTTTTCTATCGGCAATTGGAGAATCGTTATTTACTAATACATCTAGTAAACTATTATCTTCGCCCTCAACAAAAGGAGCATCAACAGACACGTGTCTACCAGAAACTCTAAGAGTGTCGGCAACCTTTTCTTTAGGTAAATCTAACTGTTCTGCTAACTCTTCTGGAGAAGGTGTACGCTCATTTTCTTGTTCAAATTTAGAAAATGCTTTATTGATCTTATTCAAAGATCCAACCTGATTCAAAGGCAAACGAACTATTCTACTCTGCTCAGCTAATGCCTGTAAAATTGATTGACGAATCCACCAAACGGCGTATGAGATAAATTTAAAACCTCTTGTCTCGTCAAATTTTTCGGCAGCCTTAATCAGACCTAAGTTTCCTTCATTAATCAAATCGGGCAATGTAAGACCTTGGTTTTGATACTGTTTCGCAACAGACACAACAAAACGCAAGTTTGCACGAGTAAGCTTTTCTAAAGCAAGTTGATCGCCTTTCTTAATACGTTGCGCTAAATCAACCTCTTCCTCTACAGTAATTAGCTCTTCCTTACCTATCTCCTGCAGATACTTGTCTAACGACGCACTTTCTCGATTTGTAATCGATTTTGTTATTTTAAGTTGTCTCATGCCTACTCCTTCTTCTTTTTTAGTGTTGCAAAAATAGAATATTTACACCATAATTACAATAGTTAAGGTTTCTTTATTTACAGACTCCCTAATACACAATAATTAACCAATATAAAATCTCACAACTTTGATTAACACAACTGATTACTTAAACGAATTACGCTGTTATTTGTTGCATAGTTCTACAGTTTTTTTCACTCTATTTCCCTGTCTAATAACTGTCACATCTATTTTTTCTCCAATCCTATAACGACTTAATTCCTTTTGCATTTCTCCAACATCTTTAACGTCGACATCATTAATTGACACAATAATATCACCCGATAAAATACCTGCACGATGCGCTGCGCTTGAATCAAAAACTCCTCGCACAAAAATCCCTGTATAAACAGACTCACCCAATTGCTGAGCTATTTCATAACTCATATCAATAATACTAATACCTAAAATTGGTCTCTGCACCTCACCATATTCTTTTAAATCGTTAACAACTTCTTTTGCTATCGATGAAGGCACTGCAAAAGAATAACCAACAAACGATCCTGTTTCCGAAGCTATAGCTGTATTTATTCCAACAAGTTCTCCTTTAATATTCAATAACGCTCCTCCACTATTTCCAGGATTTACAGCTGCATCAGTTTGAATAAATGACTCTATTGCATAATTCTGTTGAATGGTTCCAATATTTCTCGATTTAGCACTTACAATACCAGCAGTTACAGTAGTTTTTAAGTTAAATGGATTCCCAACAGCAAGCACCCACTCTCCTATTTTCAGCTGATTTGAATCACCAAACTCCAAAAAAGTAAGATTTGTTTCTGAAATTTTAAGCAAAGCTATATCTGTTTTAGAATCGAAACCAACAACTTTGGCAACGTAAGTTCTGTTATCATTTAAAGTTATTTGCAATTCAGAAGCTCCTTTAATAACATGGTAATTTGTAACAATATAACCATCTTCAGAAATAATCACACCAGAACCAGTTGACACAGGATACAAACGCGAACGACTAGACGACTGACCAAAAAAATATTGCAAAAGAATATCATTATAACTTTGTCTAGATTGTACATATTTACTTACATGTACAACCGCATCAATCGATTTATCAGCAGCAATAGTTAAATCAGGTAAATAAAAACGCTTTGTATTGGTTGTGAATTTTTCCTCTGAACAGTCAACAGATGAGTTCACACCCACTAATTCCACTTTAGAACTCCCTAATGCTTTATCTTGCAAATAATAACTAACAAATAAAAAAGATGTCAAAACACTTACTATCGAGCAAAGGAAGAAGTAAAAAATTATCTTTCTCATAACTAACAGTTCTATTTATTAATGAATTCAAAATTACAAAATGAGCTTTTTCGAAATTATTATTTTTTGTTAAAACATTTAAATATTAGTTAATATGTAACAAAAAAGATTATTTTTGAGGTGTAACATAATGAACATTGTTATAATAAATCTAGCTTTATATGATAGAATTCCACAAATATCACGGCACAGGAAACGACTTTATAATCATAGATAACAGAGACTTAACCTTTAATTCTGACACAAAAACTATTTCAATGATGTGTCATAGAAGATTTGGAATTGGAGCTGATGGTCTTATGCTTTTAGAAAATAGTGATAAGCACGATTTTTTAATGCGATATTATAATTCTGATGGCAAAGAAGGCTCAATGTGTGGAAACGGGGGCAGATCAATAGTTAAATTTGCAAAAGACTTAGGCCTAATTAAAGACTCAACAATCTTCTTAGCTACCGATGGAGTTCACCATGCTACTATTAATGATAACATTATTAGTTTAAAAATGGCTGATGTAAATTGTATTAACAAAAACAACAACCATCTATTTTTAGATACGGGGTCACCACATCATGTTGAATTTGTTAATAATATTAAAGAGTTCGATGTATTTAACAAAGGACAAAATATCAGAAATAGCGAAACTTATTTTCCAAATGGAACAAATGTAAATTTCGTTGAAGTTATAGGAAATTCACTATTTGTTAGGACATTCGAACGCGGAGTTGAAGACGAAACATATTCTTGCGGAACAGGGGTTGTTGCATCAGTTTTAGCTTATGCCTTTCTGAATAATATTGATTCAAAATCAATTAATGTTGACACAAAAGGCGGGCAATTGTCGGTTAAATTCGAATCAGACATAAATGGCTACTCTAACATTTGGTTAACAGGTCCTGCAACAAAAGTTTTCAAAGGAATAATACAATTAAAATAACTCAATCACAATGAAGCCAATATACCTAAGACCAAAAGAAATGACTCCCGGTGTGGAGTTAGACAAAACCAAAGGTAAATTTATATTTTACGGTAAAGCACTACCTTCAAATGCTCATAAATTTTACGAAGGAATTATTGAATGGATAAGAGAGTACGCTGTTGCTCCAAACGATGAGACTACAATAGTTTTTAAGTTTGAATACTTAAACTCAACATCATCGAACAAAATTTCGCAAATATTATCGGAATTTGAAAGAATTAACGATACACAAAAACCAGTAAAAGCAGAATGGCACTACGAAGATTACGATATTGACATGAAAGAGGTTGGTCATATTTTATCGGAAGTAATTGATATACCTTTTCATTTTGTTATAAGACCAAACTAAAAAAACAAACCTATTATAACTAAAAAAAGGTTCTGCAATATCAACAGAACCTCTTTTTTTATAACTCAGCTTATTGTTATTTTCTTTCCAAATCTTTAAGATTCTCCATTTTCTTATTTTCAAGAAACTCACTAATTCCACACAAATGCTCTTTAACGCGTTTATTTCCAAATTCGTAAACTTTGCTAACTAAACCATCTAAGAAATCTCTATCATGCGAAACCAATATCAGGGTTCCATCGTAGTTAATTAAAGCATCTTTTAGAATATCCTTAGTTTTCATATCAAGATGATTTGTTGGCTCATCAAGAATTAGCAAATTCACAGGCTCTAAAAGAAGTTTAATCATAGCTAAACGAGTTTTTTCTCCACCTGAAAGAACTTTCACTTTTTTAGTAATATCATCACCACTAAACATAAATGCACCAAGCATATCTTTTATTTTGGTTCTTACATCTCCAACAGCAATATCATCTATAGTTTGAAAAACAGTCAACTCTTCATCCAAAAGAGAAGCTTCGTTTTGTGCAAAATATCCAATTTGCACATTATGACCAAGATTCAAAACACCACTATAATCTATCTCTCCCATGATAGCTTTTACTAATGTTGATTTTCCCTCACCATTCCGTCCTACAAAGGCAACTTTTTCACCGCGCTCAATAGTTATCGAAGCATCTTTAAAAATCAAATTTTCATCATAACTCTTAGACAAACCTTCAGTAACAACAGGATAACTACCTGCACGAGGCGATGGTGGAAATTTCAGACGAAGAGCAGAGCTATCAACTTCATCAACCTCAACCAAAACAAGCTTTTCAAGCATCTTTACCCTACTCTGCACTTGTAATGTTTTTGAATATGTCCCTTTAAAACGCTCAATGAATTGCTGATTTTCAGCAATCATTTTCTGCTGCTCTTCATAGGCCTTTTGTTGATGCAATCTTCTATCCTTCCTTAATATGAGATAATCAGAATAACTAACCTTATAATCATAAATACGTCCCATTGTTACTTCAATAGTACGGGTAGTAATATTATCAACAAAAGCACGGTCGTGCGAAATCACAATAACAGCCTTTCCACAATCCATCAAAAAATTCTCAAGCCACTGAATAGACTCAATATCTAAGTGATTTGTAGGCTCATCTAACAGGATAAGATCAGGGTTCTGAAGCAAAATCTTAGCCAATTCAATACGCATTCTCCATCCGCCACTAAACTCAGAAGTCGAACGACCAAAATCATCGCGTAAGAAACCTAATCCTAAAAGAATTTTCTCCACTTCGCCATCAAAATTCGAATCCTCAATAGAATAAAACTTCTCACTCAAAGCAGAAACCTCTTCTATAATCTTATAATACTCTTCGGATTCATAGTCAGTTCTTGTTTCAAGCTCTTTATTTAAGTGGGCAATTCGACTTTCCATTTCAAAAATATGAGAAAATGCCTGCGAAGCCTCGTCAAAAACTGTTCGACTATTATCTGTCATTAAATGCTGTGGCAAATAAGCAACAACTTTATCTTTAGGAGTCGACACCCCTCCTTTAGTAGCCGTTTTTTCGCCAGCAATTATCTTTAACAAAGTAGATTTACCTGCACCATTTTTACCCATAAGAGCAATTCTATCCTTCTCGTTTATAACAAACGAAATATCTTTAAACAGGGTTGTACCTCCAAATTCTACCGCTAGGCCGTCGACTGAAATCATAATCTTCTATATTTTTAAGGGCGCAAATATATAAATTGTAAACGACATTTAAACTTTAATAAAATAGCACTTAAATTAAGCGCCATGTGAAAAACATATTTAAAAACATATTTACCTTTTAGTCAATCATTTTCCTGTTGTTATTTACAAAATCTAAACTTTGGTCTATAAATCATAGTAATACATTTGCGGATCGACTTTTTTTAAGTAACTTTACGCATCGAACGCCAAAACACATAATCGACTGAAACACAATGGATTTAATTAATCAAATTAAAGAAAACGCCAAACAACATGGCAAAAAAATCGTTCTACCCGAAGGTAACGAAGAAAGAACTCTAGAAGCTGCTAACATCATCTTAGCCGAAAAACTTGCAAAAGTTATTCTACTTGGAAACATAGAAGAGATAAAAGCAGCTGCAGCTGCAAAAGGGTTTAATCACATCGCTGATGCAGAGATCATAGACCCTACAACAAGTGATAAAAGAGAAAAGTATGCGCAGATAATGGTTGACTTACGCGGTAATAAGGGTGTAACTACAGAAAAAGCCCTAAGCCTACTAAATGACCCATTGTATTTTGCTACATTAATGATTAAGGCTGGTGATGCCGAGGGTGAAGTTGCTGGAGCAGCTAACTCTACAGGCGACGTTCTTCGTCCAGCATTCCAATATGTAAAAACAGCTCCAGGTATTAGCGTAGTATCTGGAGCTTTTATTATGATCCTTAAGGACAAAGAGTATGGAAACAACGGCATGATGGTATTTGCTGACTGTGCTGTTCATCCTAATCCTACTGCTTCTGAGTTAGCCGAGATTGCTGTTGCAACAGGCCACACAACAAGAGCAATTGCTGGTTTCGAGCCTAAAATTGCTATGCTTTCATTCTCTACTAAAGGTAGCGCTAAGCATGAAATGGTTGATAAAGTTGTTGAGGCTACAAGAATTGCTAAAGAGATGGCTCCTGATATGCTTATCGAAGGTGAATTGCAATCTGATGCTGCTATTATCCCTGCAATTGGTCAGAAAAAAGCTCCAGGAAGCGAAATAGCTGGCCATGCAAATGTTCTAGTATTCCCTACTTTAGAGACAGGAAATATTGCTTACAAACTTGTTCAACGATTAGCCGGTGCCGAAGCTATTGGTCCTGTTCTTCAAGGAATGGCTGCTCCTATAAACGACCTTTCTAGAGGTTGTTCGGTAAGCGACATCGTTAATCTTGTGGCAATTACTGCTAATCAAGCTGCTGGAAAAAATTAATAAAACTATTAATACTTAATAATAATATATACAAATGAATGTATTAGTTCTTAACTGCGGAAGTTCGTCAATAAAGTATCAATTACTTAACATGGCTGGCGAAGAGCATCAATTAGTTGCTAAAGGATTAATTGAGCGTATCGGTTTAAATGATGGTATCCTTACTCACAAACCATCGGGTAAAGATTCTTTCGAGAAAGTAGACGATATTCCTGATCACACTGTAGGTATCAACCTTATTCTTGATGCTATTACAGATCCTAATCATGGTGTAATCAAAAGCCTTTCAGAAATTTCAGCAGTAGGACATCGTGTTGCTCACGGTGGAGAATTTTTCTCTAAAAGTGTTCTTGTAACAGAAGAAGTAAAAGCTGGTATCGAAAAATGTATCGAGCTTGCTCCTCTTCACAACCCAGCTAACCTTAAAGGTATTTTGTCTATGGAGAAACTTCTTCCTACAGTACCTCAGGTTGCAGTTTTCGACACATCGTTCCACCAAACAATGCCACAGAAAGCTTATTTATACGCAATTCCTTACCATTTCTATACTGATTATAAAATTCGTCGCTATGGTTTCCACGGAACAAGCCACAAATTTGTTGCAGAAAAAGCTTGCGCTTTAGAAGGTATGGATTTCAATAACTCAAAAATTATTACTTGTCACCTTGGTAACGGTGCTTCTATCACAGCTATTAAAGATGGAAAATCGTTTGAAACTTCTATGGGATTCACTCCTGTTGACGGATTAATTATGGGTACTCGCTGTGGTTCTGTTGACCCAGGTGTTCTTCTATACATTGCTGACAAACAAAACTTAAACCTTAAAGGCGTTAACGACCTTATTAACAAAGAAAGTGGTGTTGCTGGTATCTCGGGTATCTCTTCAGATATGCGCGACCTTGAAAACGCTGCTGCCGAAGGTAACGAACGTGCTATTCTTGCTTTAGATATGTATTACCACCGTGTAATTAAATTTGTAGGTGCTTATGCAGCTGCAATGAATGGTGTTGATATGATTATCTTCACAGGTGGTATTGGTGAAAACGATACTATTCTACGCGAAAAAGTTTCAACAGGTCTTTCGTTTATGGGTGTTGACTTTGACTCTGCTGCTAACAAAGGTGTTCGCGGTAAAGATAAAGTTCTTACTACTCCTACTTCAAAAGTAAAAGTAATGACTATTACTACTGACGAAGAGCTTGTTATTGCACGCGATACAAAAGCAATTATTTCAAAATAATATAAATAACCATCATCAAACTATGGCTTTACAAAAATTAGATCAACTAATTGATATTGCTAAAAATAAAGAAACTCGTCGATTAGCAGTTGCTGCTGCTGCCGATGAGCATGTGTTAGAGGCTGTAAAAAGCGCTGTTGAGGCAAGAATAGTTAAACCTATTCTTGTTGGCGAAACTGAAGCAATCAGAAAAATTGCCGCTAAAATAAACTTCGACCTTACTGGAATCGAAATTATTGAAGAGGCTAATCCTGTTAAAGCATCAGTTATTGCTGTTGCACTTATTAAAGAAGGCAAAGCCGAAATTCTTATGAAAGGATTAGTTGCTACAGCTCCTCTTTTAAAAGCTGTTCTTGACAAAGAAAAAGGTTTACGTAAAGGTGGTACATTAAGTCACTTCGCTCTTTTCGAAACTCCTTTTTACCATAAACTTTTAGGTGTTACCGACGCTGCTATGAATGTTGCTCCTGAGTTTAACGACAAGGTAGCAATCCTTAACAACTCTGTTGATGCTATGCACGGATTAGGTATCGCTAACCCAAAAGTTGCAGTTATAGGACCTTTAGAAGTTGTTAACCCAAAAATTGAATCTACAGTTCACGCTGCTATGCTTACTCTTATGAATAATCGCAAGCAGATAACTGGATGTATTGTTGACGGTCCTTTTGCTCTTGATAATGCTGTTTCTAAAGAAGCTGCCGAGCACAAAGGTATTATTAGTCCTGTTGCTGGCGATGCTGATATCCTTATGGGACCAGAACTTAACGCTTGTAATATTCTTTACAAATCGCTTAACTTTTTAGGTGGTGCCACTTCGGCTGCTGTAATTATGGGTGCTACTGTACCTATCGTTCTTACATCAAGAGCCGATACTGAGAGAGCTAAATTTCTTTCAATCGCTATGGCTGCGGCTATGGCTTAATAAAAGTATTTATTTACGAGCCCGTAATTTTATATTACGGGCTTATTATGTATAAACGAGTTAATGCAATAAATTTTGATCATGGAAGAACAAAGAATTTTAGCAATCAACCCGGGGTCTACTTCAACAAAAATTGCGGTTTTTAAAAACGAAGAGGCACTATTTGTAAAAAACATTAAACACGCAAACGAAGATCTTGTAGGCTTTAAAGCTATTGCTGAGCAGTTTTCGTTTCGTAAAGACATTATTCTTAAAGAACTTAAGGATGCTGATATCGACATTAACACTATCACTGCTGTAGTAGGTCGTGGTGGATTGGTTAAGCCTATCGAGTCGGGAGTATATGAGGTTAACGAAGCTCTTAAAGCTGACCTTAAAAAAGGAATACTTGGCGAGCACGCTAGTAACCTTGGTGGTCTTATTGCTGCCGATATTGCAAACGAATTAAACAATGGCGCACGTGCATTTATTGCCGATCCTGTTGTTGTTGATGAACTTCAAGACGTTGCTCGTGTATCAGGTCATCCAAATTTCCAAAGACTATCAATTTTCCACGCTCTTAACCAAAAAGCTATTGCTAGAACTTATGCTAAGTCTATCGATAAAAAATACGAAGAGCTAAACCTTATCATTGCTCACCTTGGTGGTGGTATCTCTGTTGGAGCCCACAGCAATGGTAGAGTAATTGACGTAAACAATGCACTTGACGGAGAAGGTCCATTATCACCTGAACGTTCTGGATACCTTCCAAATGGTCAACTTGTGAAAATGTGTTTTAGTGGTGAATACACTCTAGAGCAAATTAAACTTATGATTAAAGGAGACGGTGGTCTTGTTGCTCACCTTGGCACTAACGATGCTTATGAAGTAGAATGTCGTGCTAAAGACGGAGATGCAAAAGCGGCTCTTATTCAAGATGCAATGGCTTACCAAGTTGGTAAAGAGATTGGTGCTGCGGCTGCTGTTCTTAAAGGTAAAGTTGACGGTATACTTATCACTGGCGGTATTGCTCACAGTAAAGTTGTATGCAACTATATTAAAGATATGGTTTCATTCATTGGCAACGTTCATATTTATCCAGGAGAAGACGAAATGAGCGCTCTTGCTATGAATGGTCTTATGGTACTTCGTAACGAAGTTGCTACTAAAGAATACAAATAGTAGAATCATTATAAATTTCATTAAAGAGGTACTTCGGTGCCTCTTTTTTTTTATCTTTGGTGTATGTGTTTTTAGAAACACTAAAAGGTCTAACAACTACAATACTAATTTACTAATTCACTATAAAATGAGTTTACAAGGAACACGCACAGAGCAAAACCTGCTAAAAGCATTTGCAGGAGAGAGTCAAGCACGAAACAAATATGAGTTTTTTGCTAAGCAAGCAAAAAAAGAAGGCTACGAGCAAATAGCAGCTATTTTTATGGAAACAGCTAGCCAAGAAAAAGAACATGCAAAAAGATTCTTTAAATTCTTAGAGGGCAATGCTGTTGAAATTACTGCCACTTACCCTGCTGGACGTATTGGCACTACAGCCGAAAATCTTAACGCTGCTGCTGCTGGTGAAAATGAAGAGTGGACAGAGCTTTATCCTGAGTTTGCTCGCATAGCTGCCGAAGAGGGTTTTAAAGATGTTGCCATTGCTTTTAAAATGATTGCTACTGTTGAGGCTGAACATGAAAAGCGTTATCGTGCATTACTACAAAACCTTATCGACAATAAAGTATTCGAAAAAGGAGAAAAAGTTCTTTGGGAATGCCGTAACTGCGGATACATTCACGAAGGCACAAAAGCTTTGGAAAACTGCCCTGCATGTAACCACCCAAAAGCTTACTTCCAAATTAAAGTACAAAACTATTAAGAAATTAAATTTCACAAGTAATAATTTCTGAACAGTATTATAACCGACGTAACATCTATTGTTATGTCGGTTTTTGTTTAAAAACACACATCTTATTAATATTAAAAGTCTTTTTTTAACAGTGTGCCATAATTTAATTATTAACCTAAACAAACAAAGTGACGAATGGTCAAATATAAGGGTCAAACAATAATATAAACAACAAACATTATATAACCATTTAAATAAATTTGCGATACTATTATGAAACTATCAAAAAGAGAAGGCTTGAGAAATCAGCGTTTTCGCTTTTCTTAAAAAAGATAATTGCATAAAACAATCATGATTTAGATTTTTTTTAACAAACAAATAGACAGGTAGCTTTTTATGCCAATTAAAATAAATTACACGTATGAAATATAAAATGAAATTAAGGACAAAAATGATTGTCCTAGCTGTTGTAGCAATATTCATTATTATGGGCTCATTTGGCCTTTTTGTAGGAGCTAGAATATACAAACAAGCAGTTGTTAAAGCAAAAGTTCTTGCCGATAATTTAGCAAAAACACACGCTACAGAATTAGAATCAAGATTTAACTACTACATGGGCTACTCTAAAGGTTTAGCCAACTCTTTTAATAATTACACCAATTTCAGATCATCTGACTTCAGAGGTATACATAATAACACCTTAATTGAAGGTCTTAATGCATCACCTGAAGCAACATGTGTGTGGGCTTCGTTCGAATATTCGCAGTTAAAAGAAGATTATGAAAAAGATCATGGGCGAATGACTTTCTTAACAAAAAAAGATGGCCGTAATATAATTATCGATTCTATCGAACGAGATATGGATAACGCTCATGTTGGCTCCGATTATCATAATCTTAAGTTAAAAAAAGGTGGTTTTATGGCTGAGCCATATTCCGAAAACTCATTTAATATAATGATGACTACCTTTATGCATTCGGTATATACAAATAATAAGTATGCTGGTTGTGCGGGTATCGACATATCGCTAGAAGACGTTCAGAAAATTGTAAAAGAAATTAAAGTAATGAACGGCGGATCGGTTATGGTACTTTCTAATGGTGGTACAATAATAGGTCACTCTGCCGATTCTTACGTAGGTAAAAACATTCAAGATGTTCTGGCGAAGAAAAATAAAGAATTTAGAATCGCAGAAAAAATAAAAAAAGGAGAAAACTGTTCTTTCTCATTCGAGTATAAAGGCGACTTATACTATACAACTTTTTCTAGTTTTACTATAAAAGACTCTGATAAACCTTGGAGCTTTGGAGTTACATTACCTATTAGTTTAATTATAAAAGAGACTTATAACGATTTATATAAGCTATCGTACTTAGGTTTTGCCTGTATGTTAATTTTCTCTTTACTAATTGCTCTCTTTGCACGTTCTATTACACGTCCATTAGTAGAAACTACAAATGTATTCGATAAATTAAGCAGAGGCGATATTAGAAATAACAATAGGCTTAAAATTAACAGTGGCGACGAAATTGAAGATATGGGTAATTCGGTTAATCAAATGATTGACGGACTACAAAAAACCGAAAACTTTGCTCGCGAAATTGAAAGAGGAAACCTTGATGCCGAATACGAGTTATTAAGCGAAGAAGATAGTCTTGGTAAAGCTCTTATTGAAATGCGAAATAGCTTGAAAGACGCTAAAGAAAAAGAAGCTGAACGCAAAGAAGAAGAAGAAAAGCAAAATTGGGCTACTAAGGGTATCGCTATGTTTGCCGATATAATGCGCAACGAATTCGATAATACTCAAGAAATGGGTTACTCTATTATTAGTAATCTAATTAAATACACTAACGCAAATCAAGGTGGTATTTTCCTTATTAATAACAATAACGCTGAAGACGAGCATATTGAATTAATAGCTGCTTATGCCTACAATCGTCGTAAGTTTTTAGAGAAAAAAATACTTATTGGTGAAGGTTTAATTGGTCGCTGTTACCAAGAGGCTAAAACTATCTACATGACCGATTTACCTTCAAACTACATACAAATTACATCGGGATTAGGTGAAGAAACTCCTAGAAGTTTAGCTATTGTTCCTATGGTAGTTAACGAACAGGTAATTGGTATTATCGAATTAGCTTCATTCACAAATTTAGATAAATACAAAATTGATTTTATTGAAAAAGTAGGCGAAAACATTGCCTCATCAATAGCTTCGTTAAGAGTAAACCTACAAACTTCGGAATTATTAAAACAAACAAAAGAACAAGCCGAAGAGATGAAAGCTCAAGAAGAAGAGATGCGCCAAAACATGGAAGAGCTTCTTGCTACTCAAGAAGAATCTTCTCGTCGCGAAGAGACTCTAAAAGTAGCTTACCAAGAACTTGAGGCTACAAAAGATGAGGAGAATCAAATAATAACCATTTTATCTCAAACAATTGGTGCCGTTCATTACGATAACTCTATGACTATTACTTCGACTAATGAATATTTTGCTGATCTGTTAAATACTAATGTTGACGATTTAATTGGTAAAAAGTACACCGAGTTACCTCTTACAAACAGCCAAGATGAAACACAAGAGATGTGGAGTAATATTTTAGCTGGACATAAAACCGAAAGAACTACTTGCTATAAGATTGCCGATGAGTCTACAATTAATATAAAAGAGAAGTTTATTGCCAACAAAGACAAGCATGGTAAAATACTCAACTTTGTTTGTATAGCTATGGAAATGTAATATTATAGCTTTATTAAATAAAGCATCACAAAAAACCTGTTTGCGAACTATCGCTTACAGGTTTTTTTGTAAATACTTATTGTTTCATTTTATTCACAAACAAAACCTGCTGTATGTTAGGAACAACAGCCAAAGGTTTATACTTTTGCCTTCATTTTTAAATAAATATACAACATGGCCGATTACACACAGATGTGGAGCGAATTAGGATTAGATAACGATAATCATAACGCATTATTAGAGAACCTTGGAGGTGCATACCAATCAATTTTTATGACACAAAAAAGTCGTCCGCAAGGGATGGGTTATTTTGACTTTGTTATGAGCGAAGCTCACGGACTTCGTATTCAAGAGCTACGCGACGAACAAGCAGCAGGACGTAAAATTATTGGTTCGTTTTGTGTTTTTGTTCCCGAAGAAATTATTTTAGCTCTTGGCTGTACTTCGGTAGGCCTTTGTGCTGGTGCCGATTTTGCTCAAGAAGAGGTTGAAAAAGTATTACCTCGCAACACTTGCTCGCTTATTAAATCGTTTTTTGGTTTTAAACTAGGCAAAGTATGTCCTTACATGGAGGTTTCTGACCTTATTGTTGGCGAAAATACTTGCGATGGTAAAAAGAAATCGTTTGAGATTTACAGCCAAATGGTTCCTAATTTTTACCAAATGGATTTGCCTCAAACAAAAAATGGTGGTGCTAAGCCAATGCTTAAAAACGAATTTACAGCATTTATCAGCAAGCTTGAGCAGATGACTGGCAATACTTTAACGTTTGAATCGTTAAAACAAGGTATTGATACTGTTAATGCTAAACGCAAAGCTTTACTCCGCTTATCAAATCTTCGCGCAGCAAACCCTGCTCCTATATCTGGACTCGATGCTTTATTAATTAACCAGATGGCTTTCTTAGATAACCCTATTCGTTTTACCGAGAAAGTTAATGCCCTTTGCGACGAACTAGAAACTATTATTGCAAGCAAAGAGGGTGCTAAAACAGTTAATGCTCCTCGCGTAATTATTTCTGGTTGCCCTATGGCTATTCCTAACTGGAAACTACCTGCTATAATTGAATCAACAGGAGCCGTTATTGTTGGCGAAGAATCGTGTATTGGCGAAAGAGGTCAGCGCAATGTAACTGCTGATACTGCTACTACTGTTGATGGCTTAATTGATGCTATTGTTGATAGATATATTAATATTGACTGTGCTGTATTTACACCTAACCAAGAGCGTGTTGATCATATTCAAGAAATGGTTAAGAATTACAACGCCGATGGTGTAATTCATTATGGTTTACAGTTCTGTCAACCTTATATTATGGAATCGTTTTCGGTTGAAAAAGAGCTAGAAAACAAAGGTATTCCTGTTATCAGAATCGAGACAGACTATAGCCAAGAAGACATGGGACAACTTTCTACTCGTGTAGAAGCCTTTATCGAAATTATTAAATAATTTATTCAACGATAATATTTCACCAACATAACATGTCAGCGTTCGAAAGAACCTGACATCGTTATGCATTTTTGTACCTCTGCGGTGAAAAACAAAATCAGAAACAGATGAAAAACGCCGGTATCGACATAGGATCGCGAAGCATAGAGCTGGTTATTATTGAAGACAATAATGTTATTTTCCAAAAACAGACCGAGTCGGGATACAACCCTATTGAGCGAGTTAAAGAATTAACATCCAATGTACAGTTCGACTCTATTATGGCAACAGGCTATGGCCGAGGAATTGTTGAAGTAGCTTTTGACTACCCTACTATTACCGAGATAAAAGCCTATGGCGCTGGTGCCACCGCTCTACACAAAGGCATTCGCGGCATTTTAGATATTGGCGGACAAGATACCAAGGTTATTACCTTAAACGAAAATGGCAAAGTACTAAAGTTTGAAATGAACGATAAGTGTGCTGCCGGAACAGGTAAATTTCTGGAGATGATGGCAACAACACTTGGCTACACTCCTGAAACATTTGGGCAGGCTGCCCTCTCGGGAAATAGTGGAATAGAGATTAATAGCATGTGTGCTGTTTTTGCCGAATCGGAGGTTACCTCGTTACTAGCCAAAGGATGCAACCGCCAAGATATTGCATTAGCCATTCACCAGTCGGTATGCCGACGCGCTGTGGGTATGATTCGCCGTCAGAATATCTCCTCGCCAATAATGTTTGCTGGCGGAGTAGCCAATAATAGCTGCATGGTGCAACTTTTACAAAAAGCTTTAGGCAGCGAAGTAATTATTCCTAAACAACCTCAATTTGTTGGTGCTTATGGCGCCGCTATTTTAAGTTCGGTAACTGCTGTTGTAGGCATCTAGCTTCCTCTACACCTTACAGTTTTTTTACACCTGACAGGTTTCTTTTTAACCTGTTAGGTGTAAGGGCTTCCTATTCTCCTAACAAGTTTATCTTCTCCAAACAAGCTTCTCTAGACCTGACAGGTTTCCAAAACCTGTCAGGTCTAGAATTTACACACCGTTTCTTTTAACCTGTTAGGTGTAAACTACAACAACACTAGATTTTTTGCTATTAATATCATAATTTCAGTAGTCAAATTATTTTACCAATAGCAATGTCAGAAACTACACTTTTACTGCCTAACAAGCATTATCACATTTATAACCGTGGTATAAACAGCGAAAATATTTTTCGTGAGCCCGATAATTACCAATTCTTTTTGCAATTGTACCAAAAGCATATTGTCCCTTATATTGATACTTTTGCATGGGTTTTAATGCCTAACCATTTTCATCTTTTGGTGAAAATTAAGGAGCCCATACCTAACAGGTTTCCAAAACCTGTCAGGTATGATTCAAAACCACCACATCAGTACTTTAGCAACATGTTTAATGCTTATACAAAATCGTTTAATAACAGGTACGAGCGTCATGGCACTCTTTTCGAGAGGGCTTTTAAAAGAAAAGAGATTAATGAAGAGGCTTATTTTATGACATTAGTAAGATATATTCATAACAACCCTGTGCATCATGGCTTAACCAATAGACTATCCGATTACCCATGGAGCAGTTATAATAGTTGCTTATCAGATAAACCAACAAATTTAAAACGCAATGATGTTTTGGATTGGTTCGATGGCGTAGATAATTTTAAATCATTCCACCAACGAATGGATGACGTTAAGACTATAGATGAATTTGTTGGTATTTAATTCTACAACTAACAGCTCCCTCTACACCTGTAAGGTTTCTTTTTAACCTGTTAGGTGTAAGGGCTTCATTCTCCTAACAAGCTTCTCTCCACCTGACAGGTTTCCAAAACCTGTCAGGTGTAAGTGAAACCTGTCAGGTGTAAGGTCAACCTAAAAGGTATTAGGTTAACCTGTAAAGCGTAAGATAACATATTAAATTTTATACTATTTATATTTTCAATTTGCCTACTTACAGTAACACTTGCCTTTAACAACCCCGACATCGCCCTTTTGTAGGTCGATATTGCCGTCGGAAGGTTCTAGCTTGCCCTTCTGAAC
>JAFGOQ010000051.1 GCA_016926405.1 Bacteroidales bacterium | reverse complement strand
ATAACACTATGTAGCTTTTGTATATTCTAAGGGCAACAAATTTTGTATAAACAGAGCTGCTACAGTTGGTTATGGTGTGTGGTTTTGCTATACTTAAATTTGTCTATGTGTTTGTGTATTTAATTTGGCTTCTGCAATGTTTGTTTTGGTCCCAAACACACTAAAGGTGCTTGTACTAGGGTTACTTTTTTCACAAAAAACAACAAATAACATTTTATTTACACAATAAAGCCTGTCTGCTTTAACAGATAACTATTACGTAAACATTTAAATATCTTAACACACCAAAAAGCAGATAACTCTGTAATTTAACCACTTGCTATTACAATTTAATCACCATAATTTATAGCTGATATAAATTAATTAATTACTAAATCTTTATTTATGTTTAAAATTAAACTTTCAATTATTGTTGCAAGTTTATTTATTAGCTCGTTTGTGGCTAATGGACAAACGCAAGTAAGAAGTAATAAGCAAGTATTACAAAGCTTTGCAGCACAAAGAACCTCACAGTATGAACAGCGCAGGCAGGTAGCTATGGAATATGCCAAGAAAAACAACATTCCTGTTTTTATAAAGACCGATAAATTATTTATGGAGCTTCAGTATATAGACGAAAATGGTGCTCCGGTCTATTATCAAACACAAAATGTAAATGCAGCAAAGACAATCTCTACAAACAAAGTTTTACCTGGTGGATCATTAGGCTTAAATCTAACTGGTGCTGGCTTAACTGCTCACGAGTGGGATGGTGGATCGGTAGGAACTTCGCATCAGGAGTTTGGTGGAAGAGCTGTTCAAGGCGATAGCCCTTCGGCTACCCATTATCATTCTGCTCATGTGGCAGGAACTATAATAGCATCGGGAGTACAAGCAAATGCAAAAGGGATGGCTCCAGGGGCTAATCTGCGAGCTTTTGATTGGAATAACGATGTTTCGGAAATGGCAACAGAGGCATCAAATGGTGCTATTGTTTCAAACCATTCGTATGGATATACATGTGGATGGGCATGGAATGGATCGTCGTGGCAGTGGTATGGCACAACCTCAATAAGCACACAAGAGGATTATAGGTTTGGATTTTATAACTCTAATGCAAGAGATTATGATATTGTTGCACATAATGCTCCACATTATCTAATTGTTAAAGCAGCCGGAAACGATCGTGGCGATGGACCAACAAGTGGTTCGTATCCTCAAGATGGGCCATACGACTGTATTAGCCCGCTTGGTGTAGCAAAAAATGTTTTAACAGTAGGTGCAGTAGAAGATATTATTAATGGCTACTCTACTCCTTCTGATGTAGTTATGAGCAGTTTCAGCTCTTGGGGTCCATGCGACGACGGTAGAATTAAGCCCGACTTGGTAGCTAATGGTGTTAGTCTTTATTCATGTAGCGATGCATCTACAAGCGGATATAACACTTTAAGCGGAACATCGATGGCAACACCTTCGGTAACCGGATCGTTAATACTGCTTCAGCAACACTATCAGAATTTAAATGGCACTGGTAATTTAATGACTGCAGCCTCATTAAAAGCTGTTGCTATTAATACTTGCGACGAGGCTGGACCAAATATAGGTCCCGACTATATGTTTGGATGGGGATTAATGAACACCGCTAAAGCAGCTGCTCTTATTAGTAAAGACAAAATATCAAAAGTAATTTTTGAAGAGAGTTTATCTAATGGAGGCACTTATCAAAAGACTATTCAATCAAACGGAACAGAGCCAATTCGTGTAACAATAGTTTGGACAGATGTAGCTGGTACACCTACAGCAAATATGCTAGATCCTACCGATGCAATGTTGGTAAACGATTTAGATATTAAAATAACTAAAGACAGTTATACATACTACCCTTGGAAACTTAATAGAAACAGCCCTTCGGCCGCTGCCACTAACAATTCTAAAAACAGTGTCGATAATGTTGAGGTTATTGATATACCAAGCCCATCGGCCGGAACATATACTATTGTAGTAAACCATGCAGGAACATTATCTGGAGGATCACAAGACTTCTCGATAGTAATTAGCGGTACTCAAAGTGCTCCTGTTCAAGAAAAACCAGTAGCCAATTTTAGTGTATCAACAAATTCTGTTAGTGTTGGCGAGTCAATTACTTTTACCGATAATTCAACAAACGTGCCTACATCGTGGAGTTGGACAATTAACGGAGGAACACCATCGGCTAGCACGTTACAAAATCCAACAGTAATATTTAACACTCCAGGAACATACTCTGTTACTTTATCGGCAACAAACCAATATGGAACAGGTACTATTACAAAAGCAAATTTAATTACTGTTGCCGATAAGAGCTACTGTGAATCAAACGGAAAAGATTATTCGTACGAGTGGATTTCTTCTGTTAAAGTAGGAACATTTACTAATGCAAGTACAGCAACAGGTTATTCCGATTTCACAAGTAAAGTAATAACTCTAACCAAAGGGGTTGCTGCCAATATTGAATTAACGCCTGCCTTTAAGAGCACTACTTATAACGAATATTGGAAAATATGGGTTGATTTAAATAACGATAAAGATTTTGACGATGCCGGAGAACTTGTTTTTGATGCTGGTACGCTTAGCAAAACAACAGTAACAGGTACCATAACTATTCCTGTTAATACTGCTACAACAACTACTCGCATGCGCATTTCTATGAAATATGATGGTGCTCCATCACCATGCGAATCGTTTGGATATGGAGAGGTTGAAGACTACACAGTTGCTATTAACGACCCAACTGTTGATACACAAGCACCTTCAATACCAACAGGTTTAACTGCTAGTAACATAACAGAAACTTCGGCAACTATTTCGTGGAGTGCCTCAACAGATAATGTAGCTGTAACAGGTTACGATATATTCCAAAATGGAGTACTAAAAGGTTCGACTGCTACTACTAGCTTTAATGTTACAGGTTTAATTAAAGCCACAACCTATTCATTTACTGTAAAAGCAAAAGATGCTGCTGCAAATATATCGGCAAATAGCGCAGCTTTAAATGTTACAACATTATCTTCGCAGCTAACTTACTGTTCGTCAAACGGGAAAAATTCGAGCTACGAATGGATTGACTTAGTAAAAATAGCAGAGATAAATAACATTACAGGAAACAATGGCGGTTATAAAGATTACACATCAAAAGTGGCAATATTAGGCATTGGCACAACAGAACGATTGACTGTAAGTTGCGGATTTAATAACAGCAGTTACACCGAATTCTGGAATGCTTGGATTGATTACAACCAAGATGGTGTTTTTTCTGACACAGAAAATATTATGAATGGATCATCGAGTTCAGCAGCCGAAATATATGCAGACTTTAATGTGCCATCAGATGCTGTTTTAGGAAATACAAGAATGAGAGTTTCTATGAAGTACGATTCAAACGGAACAGCTTGTGAATCGTTTGCATATGGCGAAGTTGAAGATTACACTATAAATATAGTTGCTAGCAAAACTTCTTCACAAGAGAATAACTCTACTAATAATGGAGCTGTTGCGCTAGGTTTTGAAAAGCCTTCGCCAAAAGCTTCTATTTTCCCAAATCCAACAAGCGGTTTAATAACCATTATATTAAATAATGAGATTAATTCTGACATACGTATCTATTCCGAGGTTGGTAAATTAATTAAGACAATTATGCCTACTGATAAAAAGTTAACTATAGATTTAACAAATTATCCAAATGGTATATACACAATTATAGTTGCTACACAAAGAGGTAGTGAAGCCTATAAAATTGTGAAACTATAAACTACTAATTAGTAACATTAAAGCGGTTGTCTTTTTTATTCGTAAGACAACCGCTTTTTTATGATATTTTATGGTTTTGATAATTATAATAGTAATAATTACTTATCGAAAAAAAACTTCTCTTCACCTGAATAGGGCTTTAAATCGTCAAGCCAAATGGCCTTATCGTCGTATTTGGCCAAGAAAGGTTTCTTAACCCAGCTTGTATCTCGAGCCTGAATAAAACTCAGAATAAAGGCCTTCCCTGCTTCTAAATTAAGCACACCCTCAACTTTAACCTTACCCGAATTTGCCGACATGCTAGGTCCTCTTACAGTACGAGATATTCCACTTACATTAGAATATGCATCTTTAAAAATATTGTATGCACTATCTAAAGTAACGGCAAAATACTTTTGGGCTCCTGTATCGCGAGGAATAAACATGTAGTAAGGTATCATACCTAAACCAGCCTGCTTCTTCCACATTTTTCGCCAAACAGACGAATCGGCATTTATATGGTTAAGTATTGGCGACTGTGTACGGATAATAGCTCCTGTAGACTGTATGCGCTTTACGGCTTTTAATACAGCATCAGACTCTAATTCGCGATAATGGTTAAAATGAGCCATTATAGATAAGTTTAACCCCGAGTTAACAATACGTTTAAAAATGTCGATAATCTGATCCGAATCTTTATCGGTTAAATATCGATATGGCCAAAAACCAAGTGTTTTTGTTCCAATACGTATGGTCTTTAAATGAGGAATTTTAGCCTCTAAAACAGCATCGATATACGACGATAAAATATTTGCACTCATAACCATTGGATCGCCACCTGTGAAGAGTAAATCGGTTACTTCGGGATTATCTTTAATATAATTTATTAATAAAGAGACCTCTTTTGTTGACTGTTTTAAATTATGATCGCCAGAAAATTGTGGCCATCGGAAACAAAAAGTACAGTATGCATGGCAGGTTTGCCCTTGCGATGGAAAAAACAAAACTGTCTCGTTGTATTTGTGCTGAACTCCGTTAAGTCGCTGCCCATTATAAACAGGAACGTTCTTCTCTAACTGACCAGCAGGATGAGGATTAAGTTCCTGTCTAATAACATTAACAGTTTTTAAAATCTCTTTTTCATTGGCACCACGTAAATACAATTCCTCAACAATGTTATAATGCTCTTTGCTAAGCATACCGCGTTGCGGAAAGGTTAAAATAAAAAGCGGGTCGTTTTGATAATTGTCCCAGTCAATCAATTCATTAATTACATAAGAGTTGGTCTTAAATGGTAAAACCCTTCCTACAATCTCGATATCTTTAATTTTTTCTTTACTCAATTTGGCTATTTGTGGAATCTCTTTAAAATTCCTCAACGAATAGGCCTTATACCCCATATCTTTCCTCCATTTTAATTAGTTAATAACAGATACATTATAAACTTATTAAGCAGAAATCCAAATATTTAGCATTTTTTAACCTTAATTCGTGCTTTTACACTGCCTTAAAAAAGTAAAATAGCGAATTAGTAATATCGTTAATTAAGTGTAAAAAAAATAACTTAGAGAGGTCAAGCTGAGTCCTCATTTTTATACAATAACCACCTCGATATATTTATTGGTTATGTTT
>JAFGOQ010000050.1 GCA_016926405.1 Bacteroidales bacterium | reverse complement strand
GCAAAAGATGTTTATGTCGAGTTCGGTTTGCTTTTTAGTTATGGTGTCGGGGTTTTTAAGCTTCAGGAAGTAATCGGGAAATGTAGCCCCCCAAATGCCGCAGGTTTGTAACCTGTGGCTAATACGAGGTTAAAACAGAGATTAAATATCAGCCCACTTGCAGTAAAATGTGAGTGGGTTTTGCTTTGGAGGTTTTTATTTATAGGGTTTTAGACCTGCCCATGTATTAAACCATGGGTATGAGCTGGTTTAAACAAAAAAAACACCCTCGGAATATAATCCGAGGGTGGTACTTAAAAATATCTGCAATTACTAATTCTCGTTAATTATCTGACAGAGGCATTTCGGCCTCTTGACTTCTGTTTTTATCGCGTGTTTTGCGAGCCTTTGCAGTTGCCAAATATGGCTCTGCAATAGTATTAATAGCTGTGGAAATGGTTTGGTAAATCTCTTTACCTGTTGCCTGTCCAAAGATATTAATAGCATCGAAAAGATTTTTGGCACTACTCTCCATCTCTTTATAAACAGTTGTGTAGTTAAACTTTTCGGTGGCTATTTTCTCTCTGTTTCGCTTATCTTCTTCGTTTAAATAGTCGCTATGACTATTAACCATATCGGTATAATAGTCTAAAATATTTAACGACGAAATAGCTGCCTGTGGCTCTGGTTTCGACAGATCGCTAATCAATGTTTTCATTGTTGCGGTCTGTTTTTTATTACCCCAATTATATAACGACCAACCATTGGCCTTAATAATATGAGTTATAACTAATGCCTTAGCAGCTTTGTCCGAATCAATACTATTAGTTATTGCTTGTGAAATATCTCTAAAAGTAACAAATCCGTTGTCGCGACGTTTCTCGTATTGGCGGACAGATTCTCTAAATTGGGCTGCTAAACTGTTTGGTATAACAAATTTGAATCAGAACTGGGCTGCTCAACTGTTGGCTACACCAAATTTGAATCAAAATTGAACTACTAAACTGTTGGATATAGTAAATTTGAATCAAAATTGGGCTCCTCAACTGTTTGGGATAACGAATTTGAATCAAAATTGGACATCTAAACTGTTTGCTACACCAAATTTGAATCAAAATTAGGCTCCTCAACTGTTGGTTACACCAAATTTGAATCGAAATTGGACTCCTTAACTCTTTGGGACAGTAAATTTGAATCGAAATTGGACTCATAAACTGTTTGGTACAGTAAATTTGAATCAAAATTGGGCTCATCAACTATTTGGGATACCAAATTGACTTTGAAATGTGTTATCTCCTAAAATTAGTTTGATACCATTTTTGTTTAGTAAAGCCTATTAACTGTTTTTTAATAACCTAATTGACATCTACTATTGGTTATAAAAAAAATTAACTAAAACTATAAAAATCGCATTGTTTTTTGTTATTTAGTGGTTGGTTTAAAATAAGTTTTTTTACAACAATGTTTTTATTTGTTTACTGTTTGTATTCAGCTTATTGTAAACTTTAAGTACTCTAAATTAACATATATAAATATGCGTAAATTTTTAACTAAAAGGGTAAAAGCATTTACCTTATCCGAACTACTTATAGTTTTAGTTATAGTAGGAATACTAGTTCTTTTGGCTTTACCACGACTAATGCCTCTTATTTCAAGAGCAAAAGCATCAGAAGCTCAAGTGCAACTTGGCCACATTCAAATGTTAGAGAACAACTATTTTTTCACCTATTCGCGTTTTTCTGATAATCTAGACGAAATAGGCTTCGAACAAGAGAAGCTTGTTACCGATGGAGGCTCGGCAAATTACCGAATTGAGATTGTTGAGGCTGGTTTAGATAAGTTTTTGGCACGAGCTACTGCTGTTGTTGATTTCGACAGAGACGGCAACTATAATGTTTGGGAAATAGATCAAGATAAGAGGTTAATAGAGGTAACTAAAGATTAATGATAGCAGTAATTCTTCTTTTTTTATTTTTAATAATTTCGTTCTATACCGATTACAAACATCGTACATTACCTATTTGGCTTCTTGTAGCTATTTCGGTGTTAACCTTTATCTGGAGTTATAATAAGCAGCAATTTCTGTATGTACACGAGTATATTATAAATATTGTTTTTCTGTTTTTTTTATTATTTGGCATGATAGGTTTTTGGAGAATTAAACGCCAACCTATTTCAACGTTTTTTAGCAGTGCATTCGGATTAGCCGATGTTTGGATTATGGTGCTTTGGGCTTTTACTTTACCTCCAAATTGGTTTCTACTTAACATTGTTGTTGGTAGTATTTCGGCTCTACTGCTTACAGCCATTCTCAGATGGAAAACAGTTCCTTTGGCCGGAATATGGTGTTTGTGTTTTGGTATGTTTATAATAGTTAACCAGCTTAATATTTTATAGAAAATTATGCCTGATATAGTACCTAACAAAATTGAATTAACAACCGAAGATATTCAAACAATAAGTTCATCGCAGGCTTGGCATTATAGAGTTTTGCCTGGTAAATTTAATGGCAATACGCAAATTATTTATTCAGCTAAAAGAGACGATTATCAGTCGCTAGCCGAAGAACTTTCTGTAGTTATAGATAGAGATGTAGTTATTGAATATGCTGACGAATCGATAATAAGCAGAGGTCTAGCTCGTTATTATGGCCGCAAGGCCGAAGGAGTAACTGTTATTGAAGGTATTAAAGAGGATGATTTTTTGCTGCAATTAATAGACGAGGCTGCTCGTGTTAAATGTAGTGATATACATTTTGAAAAGTATGATAGTAAATGTAGAGTACGAATGCGAATAGACGGTAAGCTTATAGAGCGCTATATAATTGAAAAAAATAACTATCCTACTCTAATAAATAAGATAAAAATACTTTCAAATCTCGATATTGCTGAGCGTCGCTTGCCACAGGCAGGACGTTTGTCGTTTGGCGAATCAAACTCTAAGATTGACATTCGTGTTTCAATTCTTCCCACTTTACATGGCGAAAAAGTTGTGCTTCGTTTATTAAGTAACGACGCCTCAAATATAAGTATCAATAATTTAGGTTTTAGCGACGAACAAATTACCGAATATATTCAAGCGGTGCAAAAACCTAATGGTATAATACTTATAAGCGGACCAACAGGCTCAGGAAAAACTACTACTTTATATGCAACTCTAAAATTACTTAATAAGGAATCGCTAAATATTTTAACTGTCGAAGATCCTGTAGAGTATACTTTAGAGGGGATAAATCAGGTACATGTAAAAGAGAGCATAGGTTTAACATTTGCCGAAACATTGCGTACTTTTTTACGTCAAGATCCCGATATTATTATGCTTGGCGAGATACGCGATAGCGAAACAGCTCAAATGGCTATTCGTGCTGCATTAACAGGTCATCTTGTTTTATCAACTATTCATACAAATTCTGCTTGGGGTATAGTATCGCGACTTAAAGATATGGGCGTGCCTGCTTTTTTGTTGACCAACACATTAAATATGGCAATGGCACAACGACTTGTAAGAGTTCTTTGCCCTCATTGTAAAAAAGAGGAACTATTTTCATCGGAGTTTTTTCCAACGGGATACAATGCTCCATATATCCCAAAAACACATCACACATCAGTAGGATGCAGTCATTGTTATTATACAGGTTATAAAGGACGTAAAGCGGTGTACGAAATGCTTACAATAGATTCGTCGATGGAAAAATATATTAAAAACGATAACGAAGATATTAATAGATACTTTACAGAGAATAGAAAAATGCGCCTATCAGATGCTGCATTCGATCTTTTCTGTAAAGGCGAAACATCAATAGAAGAAGTTTATCCAATAATGCTAGACCAAACAAACAATATTTCACGATAAAAAACTAAGGATTAAAGTCCTATTAGAAAGAGATTAACAACAAAGTAATTATGAAAAAACTGTCAATAATAATATTTTTTATAACCATAATATCTGTTCAAGCTCGTTCGAATAACGATTATGAAAATACAGAAAAAAACTTAAGGGCACTCTCCGACTCTATTCCAGCTCTAATGCAAGAGGTAGATATTACAGTTACGGGAATATCTATACCTGAATTTCTACGTGGTGTAGCTCACAACACAGGACTTAACCTTAATGTCGACAATAGTGTTACAGGCGATATTGTTAACAATTTTAGAGGTGTAAAAACTGTTGATGTTCTTCTGTTTCTTTGTAAAGAGTACGGTTTTTCCATAAGATCAATTGGAAATATATTAACTATATATAAACCATACATTGCACCTACTGAGGTTGATAAAGTTATTTGGAACGATAGTACTAAAACAGTTTCGTTAGATTTTAGACAAGAGAAACTTGCAGATGTTATAAGGTTAATAACAACAGAAACAGGTCAGAATATTGCTGTTGAATCAGATGTGGAATCTAAAACAATAAATTTCTTTGTGCGCAATGCACCATTGGGCAATGCTATTGATAAAATGGCCTATTCAAATGGTTTGCAATACAAACAAGACGAAGATGGTTTTGCTATTCTTAACAAACAAGAAGTTCAACCACGATCCTCAAGATCAGTTAGCAGAGACGAATATCAACCTCACGAAACATACAAGCCTCGTGGGACTCTTATTATTTCTGATAAAAAGCACATTGAATTGAGTTTAGTTGACGAGCCATTTATGCCTTTTGTGAGGGAGTTGTGTGATAAACTTGGCATTAGTTATGTCTTTCTGGAACCTATCGAAAGAAAAGTTAACTTCTTCGGTAAAGATGTTTCGTTTAACGATTTATTGGTTAGTATAACCGAAGGTACTCCCTATACATTTTTAAACAGCGATGGTGTAATGCTTTTTGGCCAAAGAGTAAAATCGGAGCTTTTTAAAAATAGAATTATTAAAATGGTTAATCGATCGGTTGACAGCTTAAGTATGTCTATACCAAAATCGTTGAAACAAGGTTGTGAGATAAAAGAACTGTTAGAATATAATAGCCTTTTAGTTTCGGGACCCGAGCCTAGCGTTAATAAAGTTGAAGATTTCGTTAAACAACTAGACACCTCTATTCCAGTTGTTCTTATAGAGGTTATGATTGTTGATGTAAAAAAGAATTATTCAATAGAAACAGGTATTAGAGCTGGAGTTGGAACCAATCCAACACCAACAAAGCAGTCAATTCTTCCTGGCGTAGATTACACATTAAGTACTAAAAGCTTAAACAATTTGGTGAGTGGCTTTAACGGCATGTTTTCTACAAGTATAGGTAAAGTGTCAAGTAATTTTTACTTAAGCCTTAAAGCCATGGAGGATAATGGAATATTGAAAATACGATCAACACCAAAATTATCGACCCTTAACGGACGTAAAGCAACACTTACCAGTGGCGAGAAAAAATATTATAAAGAAGAGAGAAGTCAATACTACGGAACACAAAACCCACAGATGAGTAACAGTTACGAATGGAAACCCTTAGAAGCTCAGCTAAAACTTACTATTGTTCCAATTGTTTCGGCAGGCGAAGAGATAACCCTTTCTATAGAAGTTGAACAGTCGGAATTTACTGCACGTGAATTTGATGGCGCTGCACCTCCAGGATCAATTACTCGTAAGTTTGTATCATCAATAAGAGTTAAAAACGAAGAGATGGTGTTACTTGGAGGTCTTGAGAAAATCACTAATGTTGATACCAGTACAGGCGTACCTCTGTTGGCTCGAATTCCTGTAATAAAATGGTTATTCTCGTCGCGAACAAAACAGAAGAATAATGACAAATTAAACATATTTATTAAGCCTGTAATTTTAAATTAAATGATAGATAAACTCTATAAAAAGAAGTTTTGGCTCGGGCAAAATGTGTTAGGAATTAAAATTATTCTCGATAGCTCAGGTATTTTGTCGAGCAATATTGTTCATGTCAAAAAAAATAGATCCGAAATTGAAATAGAGGAGTCGTGGAGTTTTAAAAAATTAGAAATATCTAAAGATGTTAAGCGTACTTACCCATGCTCGGTAGTTATTATTGGTAGTGGAATAGTTCATAAAAAGGCTAAAATCGGAGAAAACATCAACGACCACTTTCCCGATTTTAACAGCTCACAATTCTATATTCAAAAGCTACCATTTGAAGGTGGATATATGATCTCGCTGATACGAAAAAAGCGTATGGATGAGATTATTGAGCAGTTGCAGCAAAGTGGTTTTGCTATTGCAGGCGTAAGTTTGGGATCGTTACCTGTAGCACATTTTGCACCGTTGTTTAAAAACAACCATCAATCTGTTATTGTTGATGGCTTTATGTTCTCAATTGCAAATGGTGTGATTTCTAATATCGACAGAAGTAACCAAGAACAAAGCAAAGTGAATATTAACGATACCTATTTTGATGCAGAAATTATTTCGCCATATATAGTTGCACTATCATATTTTATCAAAGGTGGACAATGTGGTTTTTCCGATTGGCAAGACAACAACAAAGAGGTGTTTTATAGACGAATAATTAAGTTGACTGGAATAGTGGTTTTATCACTATTCTTTACAATGCTTTTGGCTAACTACTTTGTTTTCGATTCGTATTCTAACAAGCTTGCCCAAATGGAAAAAACATTTCAGTTTAATCAAAGCTCGTTACGCGAATTTAATAGCCTGAAAAAAGATCTTGAATACAAAAAATCGCTATTTGATAGATTTTACTCCGTTCGTGATAGAGACTTTTCGCTATTTGCAGACAGAATATTTGCCAATGTCCCAGATGGAATTATTTTAACCGAGTGGTGGATGTCGGCTCAAGAAGATAGTAAGCGTAAAAAACGAAACGAAACAGCAGAGTATTTATACGGAACAGTGAAAATATCGGGAGAGGCAAAGACCGACCAAGATTTCGATTTATTTGTAAAAAAGTTAAATAATAATAAATACATAAAAAAGGTTGCTATTGTTGAGTTTTCTCAGCCTAGCAATAATAAAAATGGTTTATTTATTATTAGAGTTAATAT
>JAFGOQ010000049.1 GCA_016926405.1 Bacteroidales bacterium | reverse complement strand
GCAAAAGATGTTTATGTCGAGTTCGGTTTGCTTTTTAGTTATGGTGTCGGGGTTTTTAAGCTTCAGGAAGTAATCGGGAAATGTAGCTCCCGATATAATGTAACTTGCTCCACGAAGCATAACAACATTTTTTAGGTGAGCAATTCCTTTTTCAATAAGCTCCCAACGCACATCAAACGGAAAAATGCTTCGGTCTTCCTCGACAACAAAAATGTAAACAACTTCGTTTTCTGCTGCGGCAGTCTCTATAAGATACTTATGTCCATTGGTAAAGGGATTACAGTTCATTACCAAGCCAGCAATGTTGTTTGTGCTTGTTTGTCGCTTATGCGATAAAATCTCTTTTTTATAGTCGATAATTGTTTTAGGACCAAGTTCTAAAACGGCATATAATGGCTCGGCTTTTGAAATTAACGAGAATCCTAGCCCTGCAAACTTTACGATATTCTCGGGCAGGGTGTACACAAAAACAGTTTTGTATTTCTGCATTAAGAAATCGAACAGGTGCGTAACAACATCTGAGAAGGCCGATGTAGAGCGATAAAGAGGCAAAACAGATACGTATTTAAGCACGTTGTTTTGATACGATCCGGTGGCAACTATTTGCCCACCACCATCAACAAGCACTACTGTACCATCAATTTTTGTTGTGTCGTATTCTAATCCTTGAGGTTTTAAAAAAGCCGAAACCCATTTTACATCGTATCGGCTGGTAATATCTAGTGTTTCTATCTTTAAATCTAAATCTGCAGTTTCCATATTATATAATTATATCGCAAAGTAGCTAAGGCGTAAAAATATACTTTATCAATTCATACAGTAATTACTCTATCTGTACAAAAAACACCTCTTATTTTTTAATAAAAATTAGCTTCTTAGCATTACCCTTTAATTTGGTTCAGGGTAGCATTAATTAACTTTTCCAAATTCTTGCTTGCAAAGATAGAAAAAGATGGCAACCGACAATAGATCGGCAGCGCCACCAGCCGAAATACGGTGATAATTGCAATATGTTGTTAAATGGTTAAGGGCCGATTGAGGCTCTTCGCCGTTTTTAATTCGGCAATAAGCTTTTTGTGCGGCGTTTTTAAAACCCTCTAAAATTTCTTCGTTCGATCGGAATAAAATATTTGAGTCGCAGTTGTTTGCCATAATATTAAGCAAAGCAGCAAATAGGTGAGTGTCTAACACTTTTTTGTTACTGTTGCGGTTCATCTCAATTCCCGATCGGTTAAAAATATTAAACCCATATTTTATAGCTGTCGACATTCCGTTTTGAGCCTCAAGGCGAGCACCACCGTACTTATTGCCATATTTATTGTAGCAATCAATGCCGTGCGAGTTTTCGGCTTTTCCACTCTCTATTTCGTTTTTAACAATATCGGCACATATTGTTTTAATAATGTCGGCACACATATTTACGTCGAACAAACCATGATTAACAACGGTGTAAGCAGCAGCATAAGCCGACAGTCCAAGCAAAAATATACCTCCCTTTTGTGTGTTTACCCCATTTGTTTGGTCAAACATATTACGCTCTGCCTTAATGCCAATGTAGCGTATTTGTGGAAGAACAGTTTCAAGCTTTGCCATTTTGTTGTTAATGGCTAAATCAATAATATCGTTAAAATAGGTGGTTAAAATTGATGTTGAATTAACAAAGGTGTAGTAATTCATATCGGTATGAATGCCCGGATTGGCAGTATCTACAAGCCCTGGTTTTGGCGTAAGCGAAATTTCGTAAAGTATAGATTTTAATAGGTACGACGATAATTCGCGTTTTATAAAGCTATCGCGATGCGAAAGTAAAAAGCTCTCGATAGTGTTGAATGTAACTTCTCGTACCTCGGTAACAGAGTGGTTTTGACTACGCATACAGTCGACAGCAGCCTGATTACTGCAAACAATACATTTTTTTCGTTTGCCCGATGATATTGGCTCAAAAGTAGTAGTGGTGATATCAATATCAATAACTCTTCCCGCAGGGTGGTTAGCCTCGTACTGTTCGGTTATCTGTTTTATTGATATTACATCGCTATCAGCCGATAGTGGAGCAATATAAAAATCGCCATCGTTATCGGTAATGTTAATCTCTTTTTGTTCTAAAATAGTAATGCCATTGGCTTTAAGATACTCTTTTAAATCGCTTATTATAATGGCAAAAAAAGCTTTAGTTGAATGATTGTGTTTTGGGTATCCTGCAATATTTAGCGAAACGCTAAGCGATGGCAATCCATTATCGGCAAATTGTTTCCGATAACTGGCTCTTTGGTCGCGTGCATGTAGTATTTGAGAAATAATTGTCATGATTTTTTGGTTTTATTAATCTGTAATTGTATTCAATTTTACTTTGTAGAGACAAGGCACCGCCCTGTCTGAAATGATAATCGGTTTTTTGTATCTGTAGAGACAAGGCACCGCCTTGTCTAAAAAATGATAATCGGTTTTTTGTATTGTATAGCCAAGACACCGCCTTGTCTGAAATCTATTTTGCTTTTGAATCTGTATAGCCAAGTCACCGCCTTGTCTAAAAATGCATTCTCTTTATATAAATAGAGACAAGGCAATGTACCTTGTCTCTATTGAAATATATTATTTAGTTTTTACACCACGAATAACATCCATAATTGTACCATCGCGATATTCAATAACACCAACAATTTGCTCGGTGTGCTCTGGTTCAACAGGAATGCCAGTAATTCCATCAACCTCTTTTTTAAGATCGTTAATGTCTACCACTTTTAATCCAGCCTCTTTAAGTTTCTGAGATAGATTTGGCGAGTTTGGATTAACACAAATACCACGCTCAGTAACAATAAGGTCAACAGTGTCGCCAGGAGTAACAACGTTCTGTACTTTTTGCTTAATCATAGGCAAACGACCACGGAACGAAGGACAAACAACAACAGTAAGCTTAGCACCAGCAGCAGTATCAGAGTGACCACCCGATGCACCACGAACAACACCGTCGGCACCAGTAATTACGTTTACGTTAAAGTCAACGTCAACCTCAAGAGCACCAAGCACAACAATGTCAAGCTTGTTAGTCATACAACCACAGTTGTAAGGACTAGCATATTGGTCAGACGAAATCTCGATATGGTTTCTGTTGCCATAAACCGAAGTACTAACAGCAGCATCAAACGACTGAACATCGAAAATAGCACCGAAAAGACCCTCTTCAAGCATATCAACGCAATACGATGTAACACCACCAATCATAAAGCTACCTTTAATATCTTGCTTCTTCATCTTGTCGCGCATAAACTTAGCAACAGCAAGCGAAGCACCACCAGCACCAACTTGGAACGAGTATCCCTCTTTATAAACACCCGAGTGCTCAATAGCATCGGCAGCCATTTCGGCAATACGTAAGTCCATTGGCGACTTAGTAATACGAGTTGTTCCAGTAGCAATTTTCGAAGGATCGCCAATAGAATCAACTTTTACTACATGGTCGATATAGTGTTGACGAATTGATGCAGGAATACATGGGTACTCAATAATATTGTCAGAAACAACAATTGTTTTCTTAGCATATTCAACATCAATCATAGCGTAACCAATAGAACCAAAAGCCGATGGGCCATACGATCCAGTACAGTTACCCTCGCAGTCGGCAGCCGAAGCAGCAATAATAGCAAGGTCAATATTTATTCTACCTGTTTTAATAGCACGTGCACGTCCACCGTGAGAATGAATAACCACAGGTTTTTTCATTACTCCGTTTGATACAGCTTTACCAAGTTCGCCACGAATACCCGACGAGAATATTTGTCCAATAGTACCATCTTTAATAAGAGGTACAAGGCAGTCGTGAGCACCAGTAAGCGACGACGAAGCTAAAGTAATATCTTTAATACCTTTACTAGCAAGGTAAAACATTACTTTCTCAACAATGTAATCTCCTTCGCGAAGGTGGTGGTGAAAAGTCACCGTCATACCATCGTGTGGGTTACAAGCGTCGATAGCAGCCTCAAGGCTATCTCTCATTTTGCTGGTATGAGCAAGAGTGTTTTTTACCGGTGGAGCAATAATTTGCTCGTCGATGCTATTTTTTAGTTTGTTCCAGCTGCCAGTGAAGTGTTCTACTTCGCCAAAGCCTTCGATAAAATCTGGAACATCAAATCCTAATATATTTTTCATTGTAAATTTCTCTAATGATTATCAAAAATATTAAAGCTCGATATCAGCTACCTCAAGCACATATTGTGCTCTAGCAACAACTGGTGCATCAATCATTTTACCATCGATAGCAAAAACACCAATACCAGCCTCTTTATTCTTTTTAAACTCTTTGATAATACGAACAGCTTTACGTATTTCCTCTTCAGTTGGATTATAAACATCGTGAATAACACCAATTTGGCGAGGGTTGATAACAGCTTTACCCGAGTAACCAAGACCTTTAATCATCTCAGTCTCTTGGCGAAGACCTTCGTCGTCGTCAACATCGGCATAAACAGTATCAATAACATCAATTTTGTTAGCCTTAGCAGCCATAACAATTCTGTTACGAGCAAAGTCAAGCTCACGGCCTTCTTTTGTTTTCACAACATTCATGTCGGCAGTTAAGTCCTGACCACCAATAGTAATACAGTCAACACGCTTGCTATAAGCAGCAATCTCAAAAACATTTTGAACACCCATAGCAGTCTCAATCATAGCATGGATAGTCATTTTAGGATTCTCGATGTTGTGCTTTTTCTCTATCTCCTCAACAATTGAGATAAGACGCTTAAGATCTTCAACCGATTCAGTTTTTGGGTATCTTATAGCATCAGGCTGAAGAGGAACAATCTCCTCTAAGTCGGCCATACCAAATGGAGTGTCTAAGTGGTTAAGACGAACCGTAACCTCGCAACCATAAAAGTTGTTAGTTTTAATAAGGTTTCTAACCAAAATACGAGCAGCGTCTTTCTGATTAAGAGCAACAGCGTCTTCAAGGTCAAGTAAAAGACCATCGGCACCGTAAACACCACCCTGTAGCAACATTGCTGGATTATTTCCAGGAATGTATAGCATTGTCCTTCTTTTTCTTCTTTTAGCCATTATAGTGTTCCTTGTTGAATCCCCAAAGCACGTTTTAGGGCAGTTTCTACTCTAGCTTCGATAATTGCGTCTAAAGCACCTTTATCTTTAGCTATAATTTTAACGTCTTTTATCTCAAAGCTGTTTAACACTCTGGTAATAGTAGTCTTAATACTATCAGCATAGTGCATGTAAACAGATGACGACAAATCGATAGTAATACCGCTACCTTTGTCTACGGGCTCAATCATAACAAGTATGTCGCTTGATTCGAATGTGCCAGCCTGAGCACTGTTTTTAACTTCCATTTTTTATGTTTTTGACTTTCGTCGTTAGTCCTAGAACCTAGTAATATAGTTATTTAGATAGAGGTAAAACTTACCATAACACCTAACTAATAACTCCCAACCAATAACAAGAAAGAAAGCCTTTGCCTTTGATTAGACAAAGGCCTTTCCTTTATTGAGATTTATAATTATTTATTCTTAATTAATAGAATCGATAATGTTGTTTAATGTAGCACTTGGGCGCATAGCCTCAGAAGTAGCTTTGAAACAAGGTCTGTAGTAACCTTTTGTATCTACAGGTTGTCCTTGAGCAGCAATAAGCTCTTCAACAATTGTCGATTCGTTATCAGTAAGAGCAGCAGCAACAGGAGCAAATTTCTCTTTTAACTCAGCATCTTTGTTTTGCGAAGCAAGAGCCTCTGCCCAGTACATAGCAAGATAGAAGTGAGAACCACGGTTATCAATCTGACCAACTTTACGAGCTGGCGATTTATCGTTGTCTAGGAATTTACCTGTTGCAGCGTCAAGAGTCTCAGCAAGAACAAGAGCTTTTGCATTGTCGTTATTAACACCTAAGTGCTCTAAAGAAGCAGCAAGAGCCATAAACTCACCAAGTGAATCCCAACGTAGGTAACCTTCTTGGTCGAATTGTTGAACGTGCTTAGGAGCCGATCCACCTGCACCTGTTTCAAATAAACCACCACCATTCATTAATGGAACAATAGAAAGCATTTTAGCAGAAGTACCAACCTCGATAATTGGGAAAAGGTCTGTTAAGTAGTCACGAAGAACGTTTCCAGTAACCGAGATTGTATCTAGACCTTTTTTAGCACGCTCGCACGAAACAAGAGTAGCTTCTACTGGCGACATGATGCTAATATCAAGACCTGTAGTATCGTGATCTTTAAGATAAGTGTTTACTTTATTAATCATTTGAGCATCGTGAGCTCTATTTTTGTCTAACCAGAAAATTGCAGGCATTCCCGAAGCTTTAGCACGAGTAACAGCAAGTTTAACCCAGTCGCGGATAGGTGCATCTTTAGCTTGACAAGCTCTCCAGATATCGCCTTTCTCAACAGCATGCTCAATAAGAGTATTTCCGTTAGCATCAACAATACGAACAGTACCATCGGCAACCATTTCGAATGTTTTATCGTGCGAACCATACTCTTCAGCTTTTTGAGCCATAAGACCTACGTTAGGTACAGTACCCATTGTTGTTGGATCGAAAGCACCGTTCTCTTTACAGAAATTGTAAGTAGCTTCGTAAACACCAGCATAGCAGTTATCTGGAATTACAGCCTTAGCTTCTTGAAGTTTTCCTTCAGCATTCCACATCATTCCCGAGTCGCGAATACAAGCAGGCATAGATGCATCGATAATAACGTCTGATGAAACGTGAAGCGAAGTGATACCTTTATCAGAGTTAACCATTGCAAGAGCTGGACGAGAAGCATAAGCAGCTTCGAAATCAGCATTAATTGCATCTTGCTCAGCTTGCGAAAGAGTAGCAACACGGTTAAATAAATCACCAAGACCAGCGTTTGGATTAACACCTAACTTAGCAAAAGTATCAGCATGTTTAGCAAATACATCTTTAAAGAATACAGAAACTACGTGACCAAACATAATAGGGTCAGATATTTTCATCATTGTAGCCTTAAGGTGAGCCGAGAATAATAAACCTTTAGCTTTAGCATCTTGCATCTCAGCTTCTAAGAACTCACGAAGAGCCTTAACGCTCATTTTTGTTCCGTCAATAATTTCACCTGCTAAAAGAGGTAATTTAGCTTTAAGAGGAGTAACTGTACCATCAGTAGCAACAAATTCAATTCTTGCTTCAGTAGCATTTTCAACAGTAACTGATTTCTCATTAGAATAGAAATCGCCACCATTCATGTGCGCAACTTCTGCTTTAGTCTCTTTTGACCAAGGACCCATACGGTGTGGGTTTTTCTTAGCGTAGTTTTTAACAGCACCTGGAGCACGACGGTCTGAGTTACCTTCGCGAAGAACAGGGTTTACAGCTGATCCTTTTAATTTATCGTAAGTTGCTCTAATAGCTTTTTCTTCGTCAGTAACAGGCTCGTCCTTGTAGTCAGGTAGATTGTAACCTTTAGCTTGAAGCTCTTTAATAGCTGCTTTAAGCTGAGGTACAGAAGCACTAATGTTAGGAAGCTTAATAATGTTAGCCTCTGGAGTGTTTGCTAATTCGCCTAAGTAAGCAAGATCGTCATTAATTCTTTGCTCTTCAGTAAGGAACTCAGGGAAATAAGAGATAATACGACCAGCAAGAGAGATGTCTCTAACTTCCATTTCGATATTACCTGTTTTTGCAAATGCCTCAACAATAGGAAGCAATGAATATGTTGCTAGCGCTGGAGCCTCGTCAACTTTTGTATAAATAATTTTATTCTTAGCCATTGTTTTAATTTTTGTTTGTGTAGACGCTGCATGCAACGTCTGTTATTTATTATTGTTGAGACGCACGTTCGTACGTCTTTACGTTTTCCCCCACGACGTTGCCGTGGGGGAAACGTTATATATTATAAATCTCTTCGTTTGTAAACAACGTCGAATTCGCCTAGTTGGTCGAACTGTAAATAGTCGTAAACCTCTTGCATAGCTGGAGTAACTTTCGATTTGTAAATCTCTAGGTATTCAGCAGGTGTTGGAAGTTCACCTTTAAGAGCTACAACAGCACCAAGTTCGGCAGATCCAAGATATACTCTTGCACCATTACCCATACGGTTGTCGAAGTTACGAGTAGAAGTAGCGTACACATTAACATTGTTTGGCACACGTAACTGGTTACCCATACATAGCGAACATCCTGGAGTTTCGATACGAGTGTTAACGCTGTTGAAAGTTGAATAAAGAGCCTCGTCTTTAAGTTTAGCTTGATCCATACGTGTTGGAGGAGCTATATAAATTCTAACATCAGGATTAACTTTATTGCCTTCCCAAATTTTAGCAGCAGCACGGAAATGACCGATATTAGTCATACACGAACCAATGAAAACATCTTGAATTTTGTCGCCTTGAACTTCCGAAAGAAGCTTAACGTCATCTGGGTCGTTTGGACAACAAAGAATTGGCTCAGTGATTTCAGCTAGGTCAATTTCAACAACAGCAGCATACTCGGCATTTTCGTCAGCAGAAAGAAGCTCTGGGTTCTTTAACCACTCTTTAAGAACGTTAACACGGTTTTGGATAGTTTCAGCATCGCTGTAACCATCTTTAATCATCGACTCTAAAAGAGCAACGTTTGATTTAACGTACTCGATAACTTTTTCGTCAGACAGCTTAATACAACAAGCAGCAGCACTACGCTCAGCCGAAGCATCGGTAAGTTCGAAAGCTTGCTCAGCAGTAATATCTTCAAGACCTTCCATCTCGATAATCTTACCATTGAAGATGTTTACTTTATTCTTTTTAGGAACAGTAAGTAAACCACGCTGAATAGCAAAGTAAGGAATTGCATTAACAACATCGCGAAGAGTGATACCTTCGTTTAATTTACCTTTGAAACGGATAAGAACCGACTCAGGCATATCTAAAGGCATAAATCCTAAAGCACCTGCAAAAGCAACAAGACCCGATCCTGCTGGGAAAGAGATACCAAGAGGGAAACGAGTGTGCGAGTCGCCACCAGTACCACAAGTATCAGGAACCAACATACGGTTTAACCACGAGTGAATAACACCATCTCCTTGGCGAAGAGCCACACCACCACGCTCAGTAATAAAGGTAGGTAGCGACTTGTGCATCTTAACATCGATAGCTTTTGGATAAGCAGCAGTGTGACAGAACGACTGCATAAATAATGGTGATTGGAACTTCAAGCACGAAAGCTCTGTAATTTCATCAGCAGTCATTGGGCCTGTTGTATCTTGCGAACCAACAGTAGTCATAGCTGGGTTACAAGCCTCGCCTGGTAAAACACCTGCTTTACCACAAGCTTTACCAACCATTTTTTGAGCCAATGTATATCCTTGACCTGGTTTAGGCTCAGGATTAACTGTCTCGGTAAATATTTCGATAGCAGATAGACCAAGAGCTGTACGTGCTCTGTCGGTTAATGCCTTACCAATGATAAGGTTTACACGACCACCTGCTTTATATTCGTCTTTCATTGTTGTAGGAGAAAGTTTGAATGTAGAGATAACCTCTCCATTACGTGTAACTTCGCCTTTAACAGTATTAATAATAATTTCGTCGCCTGTGTTAAGGTTCGAAACATCGCATTGAATAGGAAGAGCACCCGAATCCTCACAAGTATTAAAGAAGATTGGAGCAATAGCACCACCTAGAACAACACCTTTAGTACGCTTGTTTGGTACAGCAGGGATATCCTGACCAATGTGCCATAGTAAGCTATTTGCAGCCGACTTACGAGACGAACCAGTACCAACAACATCGCCAACAAAAGCAACTTGGTGACCTTCTTTGCGCATCTCTGCAATTTTCTCGTTACCATCAGGAAAACGAGTGTTACCCATTGAAACCGCGTGAAGAGGAATATCAGGACGAGTAAATGCTTCTGATGCAGGAGAGAAATCGTCAGTGTTGATTTCGCCTTCTACTTTGTAAACTTTAACTTTAATCTCGTCTTCTAAATCTTCTTTAGCTGTAAACCACTCTGCAGCAGCCCACGATTCAATAACTTTCTTAGCAAATGAGTTAGTTTTTGAAAGTTCTAAAACAGCATCAAAAGCATCGTACACTAAAATTGTGTGCGATAAACCTTCTGCAGCAATGTGAGCAACGCTTTCGATTGAAAGAGCGTCAATCATTGGCTGAATGTTGTAACCACCCATCATGGTTGACAAAATAGCTACAGCTTCCAGTTTATTGATTAGTGGAGAAGAAACTTCACCCTTAACAATCTTGTCAAGGAAAGCAGCTTTAACTGCAGCCGATGGTGACACACCTGGTGCAATTCTCTCTTTTAAAAGAGTAAGCAAAAATTCCTCTTGTCCTGCAATAGGATTAACAAGTAATTCGCAAAGAGCTTCAGTTTGCTCAACGTTCAACGGAAGAGCTGGAATACCTTTAGTGGCTCTAGCTGCTTCGTGTTTTAAGTAAGTGTCAATAAAGTTCGACATTTCTGTTTTAATTAATAATGGTTATAATATTTTTACTTAATCGCTTTTTAATTGTTAATAGCTTAACAACAGGAGTGCCACAAATCGTAATTAACTGATTAGTTGACTGGTTATGTTAGTCGGGGATAAAAAGCCTTTTTTAGGTTAATTGTTACTGTTTGATTTCGGGACAGTGGTAGCGAAAATATGTGTTAGATTAGGACAGTGTGTTGTTTTTGAACAAATTGTTAATGGAATAACAGTCCTTCCTTTTGGTAAATAATTCTGGGATTTTTGGTTATAAAATGAAAGTAATACTGTTTGTTTGGTTATAAATTCGTTTAAAAATAATGTTTATAAAGTTGTTGATGAGAAGTGTACGAAATTTGAAGTGTAGTTTTGAAAAATGTACAAATAAAAAACCAATTCAGTTTTATTTGAATTGGCTTTAAGTGTTTTTTTTTGCTCTAGATCATTTTTCGATAAGCTTCGTCAAGAATATTTAATATATGCTTATGCCATTGCACCATTTTTTCAGCATCTTTTGGGCTTATATCGTTAAACGAAATGTTTGACATATCGATATTGATACTTTTAGTAACAATAAATCTTTTGCGTTTTTGATTCTCTTTTGGAGCAATATATTTGGATCCGTCTTCTTTTGGAATCTTCTTCAAAATATAAGTCTCAATCTTGTTTTTTAAATGGTCGGTAATTTTATCTGTTTCAAAATCGAAGCTTACAAATATGTTTGGTTTTTCGATATCGTCGGTGTTAAAGCCTGCGTTAAGCCATACTCTTCCCGATTTAAATTTACCGCATTTAATTCCCATGTGGTTGCTATCTTCAGGACTTTCGGCCCAATTGAATTTTTTAGCCAGCTCCTTTAATTCATTCCAATATTCTATTGAGTATCCCATTCTATTTGATTATGATTATTTGCTTTATTTTAACCTCTTTTTTTTATTGTTTTTAGATAAAGCTTTTCAACTTTATCGCGTGCCCAAGGTGTCTTGCGTAAAAATTTTAAGCTCGATTTTACCGAAGGATCGAAATTAAAACATCTTATATCTATAATTGTTCCTAGCTCGTTCCATCCGTATTCCTCTACAAGATATTCTACAATATCGGCCAGTTTAACTCCGTGAAGAGGATCGTTACTTTTATTTTCAGTTGTATTCATTGTGGTAAAGATAAGCTTTTAGAGTGATTGAATGATTTAATAGTTGGATATTGATTTTTGATTATCATCTATTAAATCTTTACTTTTCTTCTGTTAATATAATTTAGTAAGAAAAGACTAACTACAATAATTGCCATTCCAGTTATTGATATAGCGTCTGGCGATTCGTTAGGTAGTAGTATCCAGCTAAAACAAGCTCCAAAAATGGGGATAATAAATTTCCAAATATTAAGATTACTAACTTTAACACCAGGTCGACCAAGTAGTCCAAACCAAATTGTTATAGAGGTTGCAGAAACTATTGCCAGCCATCCTAATGCTATATAGTACTCAGTTGGTTTAATTGTCCATGATGGTAATTCAATAGGAATTGAGATAAATATTAAAGCTGCTCCTCCTATTATCATAGAGAATGATGCCAAAAGGCGAGGAGGTATGTGACCTGCATCGCGCGAAACGACTACATTTCCTGTGCTTCCTACAATGTTGTTAAGAATAAGAATTGCTACTCCAAGGGGTATTGTTGATGTAAAAACAAAATCGGCACGACCAAGGCTAATTACACAAACCCCTATAAAACCTAATATTATAACTGAAATTTTATTCCAAGTCATCTTATCGTTTTTCATAAGAAGGTGAGCCATAACAGCGGCAAAAAGTGGTTGTGCGCCAATAAGCATTGCTCCTAGGGCGCCAGGAAGTAAATCGACACCAGTATAAAAAAGAGCATAAAGTATAGTTGTTTGCAAAAGAGCCACTTCAATAATTAATTTCCAGCTACGACGATTTAATGCCTTTATTTTATCTATGTATTTTGGTATAAATGGAATTATTATTAATCCCGATATAAAGAACCTTAGTCCAGCAAAGTTTAAAGGAGTTGTATAATTAAGACCAATTTTTATTGCAGGAAATGGTGTTGCCCATAGAAGGCAGGCAACAATTGCCAAAAAGCTGGTTGAGGTTAATATCTTTCGCACACTATCTTTTTTTATGAGTGCCAAATATAGTCTATTTTATCGGTTGAATTATAATAAAACTAGGTTGTAAAAAATATACGATGTTTTACATTCGATTAAGAATTTTAAACAAAACATTGGCTCCTAACGAGCATAAAAACATAATCAAAGTAATAGGGAAAATAGTGTCGTTACTAAAAATATTAAGTAAAAAGCCAGTAAATCCGCCCATTGCATACAACGATACACCAATTACTGCAGTGGCAACACCACTAATATTTGGAAACATGTGTAGGGCTAGAGCGTTGGCATTACTAGATACTACTCCTAGTATACCAACAAAAATTACTATCAATGAAAATACAACCACAAATGGTGCGTTGTTGGTGAAGACCAAAGATGATAATAGTGTTCCTGCAATAAGCTGAATAATTAATCCCGCTCTTAAAATCTTTTTGGGACTAATTCGAGTAACTATATGAGCATTTACTGCTCCCATGCCAATCATAAGTAATACATTGCTGCCAAATAGAATTGGAAACAATTCAACAGGAATATTAAAATGGTCGATATATATTTTAGATGACCCGGTAATAAACGTAAACATACCAGAAAAACCCAACGATGAAGCCAGTATATAGGACATCGCTTTTGTATTGGAAAATACCAAGATGTAGTTTTTTGCAGTGTTAGTTATAATACCTTTTTTACTGCTAGATTTACGTGTTTCAGGAATAAATACTACTATCAGAATAAAAACCAGGATACCATAAATAGTTAAGAAGCTAAATATTGCTTGCCATCCAAACAATTTCAGCAACAGAGTACCAACTGCAGGTGCAACAAGCGGGGCAGTCATCATCACCATAGAAATATATGTTATTCTTTTAGCGAGAATAGTACCTGTGAATAGATCGCGAGCAATAGCCATTGCAACTACCACAGAGAAACCGCCTCCAAAAGCTTGTATAAATCGTAACACATATAGTTGAAGTAAACTATCAGAGACAGATAGAAAATAGCTGGTTATAATAAAAATCGAGAGGCCAGTAACCACAATTGGACGACGCCCGAAGCTGTCTGAAAGAGGTCCGCCGAAGAATTGACCAAGAGCGTAACCTATTATATATATTGATAATGATAGTTCGATATCGGATAGCATTACGCCCAAAAAACTTGCCATCTGAGGCATTGCAGGAACGTATGTGTCAATTGCAAATGGAGATAGCGATGTTAATGAAGCCAAAACTAACGTAAATATTCCTATTTGTTTTTTACTTAATTCTAATGATAATTTCATGGTGTTTTTTTTGTCAACGCATGCGTTGGTATTGTAACTCTAGCCTTGTTATTTTAATTGGCACAAAACTAGATCAAACAAAACAAGCAATATGGTATTTTATGACGAGAAAGTTGTACTATTTGGAGATTCTCCGAAATTGTTGGGGAGTACGACCTGTATTTTTTTTGAAGAAGCGGTTGAAATACGCTGGATCTTTAAACCCCAAGTTGTATGCTATCTCTTGTATAGATTTGTTTGAATATGCAATCTCTCGCTCTGCTTCCAATACAATTCTGTCGTGTATTATTTGCGTTACTGTTTTTCCTAGCTTTTTGCGCGACAAATCGTTAAGATGCTTTAGCGACAGCGACAGCTTATTAGCATAATAACTTCCTTGTCGTTCGGTTTTATACATCTTGTTTATTTCGAATCGAAGAGTCATAATGCGGTCGTGGAATTTATCATTATTATCAATCTTGCAACATTCCATACAATTAAAAAGGATAGCTGTTAGATAATTACGAATTAAATTTACTTTAGTATTATCGTTTTTGTTTATGTTGTATAGTAAATTTAAAAGAGAAATAAATATATCCTTATACTCTTGTGATACAGTAATAGATAATTTAGTATTAGGTTGATAAAAAAGTTTATAGAAAGAGATGTTTTCAACAGACTGAATATGATAGAGTGTGTCTTTAGAAATAACCACAACATAGCCTTCTAAATCTACGGGAGTCCAATCATGAACTTGTCCAGGTGCCAAAAAATAGATAAGATTAGGTTCAATTGGAAAATTATTGAAGTCTATTTTATGCATACCATTTCCACCAGTAAAGAAAATTAGTTCGTAAAAGTCGTGACGATGTGCAGAATAAAACAGATTAGTTTTCATCTCCTCTATTTTGCTAACCGAGACAAAATTTTTATCCTTATTTAACGAGTGGATTGGGATATCTTTAGTCATGACACAAATATAGAAATACAATATTCTTTAAAAATTGTGATGTGAAATTATTTAATATAAAAAGCACTATTGAATTCTGTTGTTTCATCCAGTTTATTCAATAATACCACTTTAGTTAAGTGTTTTGATGAGAATTATTGTGTAAAGCATTGTATAAGAATAATAATAAGTTACATTTGCAGTGTAATAACAACGTGAACTTAATATGACAGTTATGAATAAGCTTTACTCTATTATTTTGTTTTTAATTGTTTCTTCGTTATTTTTTGGCTGTAAGAAAGAGATTGTTGCTGACTCTAACGACATAGTAGAGTCAATACTACACAAAGATATTGTTGCTTTTAATCGTCAAGCAAGTAGCTTTTCGTTCAATTTATTACCTATACCTAGTTCAGAAGATAGAATTGGCCATAAGAATAATTTTGAGGAGATAATAAATCAACTGAAAGGTAATCAAAAGATAATATCGGTTGATTTAAGTTGTTATGCATGTATTAAAACTTTTCCGGCTAAAAGCGAAATAGTTGTTACAATAGATTCAATAGGTGTAAATATAACTCGTGTGATAGTTATAGATACTCCTGATGATGAAATGCTGAGATTTTCTGGTATATATTAAATTGAAAGCATAAAAAAAGAGCTATAAACTTTAAATAAGATTATAGCTCTTTTTTTATTATTAATAATTGTATTTAGTATTTACGAATATCAATATCATCGGTTTCGATGGTAGCAATTCGTAAGCCATTTTTTTTCTGAATAACCTTGAAATGATGTTCCTCGTCATATCCTATTAAAGAAATTGCTTCTCCGCAACTGCCTGCTCTAGCTGTTCTTCCTACTCTATGAACAAAGTCTTTAGGCGATCGTGGAAGCTCGTAATTAATTACAAATGGTAGTTCGTTGATATCTAAACCTCTAGATGCTAAATCGGTAGCCACTAATACTTGTATTCGTTTTGCTTTAAATTTAACAAGAGCATCTGTTCGGTGTCCTTGACTCTTTTTACCGTGAAAGGCAATGGCTTTAATTCCGTTTTGGACTAATTTTTTCACAACATTATCGGCACGCTGACCTGATGCTACAAAAACAAGAACCTGATTCATATTTTCGTTTTTAATCAGATAACGAAGAAAAGGTCCTTTACGTTCTTCTGCAACTAAGTATGCTCTGTAGTCTATTTTATCAACTATTTTTGCGTTTTCCGAAACTTGAATAACAACAGGATTCTTAAACGCGTCGGTTCTTATGGTTTCTACTTTTTCGCTTAATGTTGCCGAGAATAGAGCACTCTGTCTATTAGTTGGTAATTGACTAAATATTTTATTTATATCCTCTTCAAAACCTAGGTTGAAAAGTTTGTCGGCCTCATCAATAATTAAAGTATCAACTTGCGAAAGATTTACGGCATTCGAAAGTGTTAAATCAAGTAATCTACCAGGTGTAGCAACAAGAATCTCAACGCCGTTCATATTCATCATTTGTGGATTAATAGAAACACCTCCATATACAGCAAGGCTTTTTATTCTATTTTTTAATCCTGAAGAGAGTGTTTTAAAAACTTCGGCCACTTGAACAGCAAGTTCACGAGTAGGAACAAGAACTAAAACTCTAACATGACGGCTCTTTAACTCTTTTTTTGTCTGTAGTTTTTGCAGTACAGGAATAACATAAGCCGCTGTTTTTCCCGACCCTGTTTGGGCTATAGCAAGAATATCTTTACCACTTATAAATTCAGGAATAACCTCTTTTTGTATGGCAAAAGGAGTGCTAAAACCATTTTCTGTAACATTTTTTACAATCTCTTCTGATAACCCTAGTTCTGCAAACGACATATTTTTTCTTTAGTTAAGTGTGCAAAGATAGTTTAATATGCCATACATATATAGATAAAACCTATGTGAATCTTTTTGTAATTGGGTAAAATATTAGTTTTTGGGTATTTACAAGGGGTTTTAAAAGACTTAAATTGAAAAACTAATATACTAATTGATTCATGGATAAATCATCGATAACTAAATTTGGAACCGCGCCAGTTTTCTTTACGGCAATATCAACTATTCTTGGTGCAATATTATTTTTGCGTTTTGGTTTTGCTGTTGGTACAATAGGATTATGGGGTGTAATATTAATTATAGTATTAGGACATATGGTTACCATTCCAACAGCTTTAGCTATATCGGAACTGGCAACCAATAAACGTGTTGAGGGAGGTGGCGAGTATTTTATAATTTCACGATCGTTTGGCCTTAATATTGGTGCTACAATTGGTATAGCTTTGTATATGTCGCAGGCAATTAGTGTAGCTTTTTATGTTATTGCTTTTACCGAAGCTTTTGAGCCCTTATTTAATTGGGTTAAGGAGAGCTATGGTTTAAATTTGCCAAGGCAGGTTATTAGTATTCCTGCTATGACATTATTAGCTGTTCTTATTCTTAAAAAAGGTGCGAATTTGGGTGTTAAAGCACTTTATGTGGTAGTGGCAATTTTATTTATTTCGTTGGGACTGTTTTTATTCGGCTCGACAGAGTATGGCGAAACTACTTCGGTAAATATTTTTTCTAATCAGCTACGTAACACTAATCAGTTTTTTGTTGTTTTTGCGATAATATTTCCCGCTTTTACTGGTATGACTGCTGGTGTAGGGCTCTCGGGCGATCTTAAAGACCCATCGAAATCAATACCTATTGGAACAATAGCAGCAACTATTGTAGGCTTAATAATATATGTTTTTGTTGTTTTAAAATTAACATCATTTGCAAGTATAGAAGATTTGCTGAACAGACAGTTGGTTATGGGCGATATTGCTATAGCTGGTTGGATAGTTGTTCCTATAGGTTTAGCGGCATCTACTATATCCTCCGCAATAGGATCGTTTATGGTTGCTCCTCGAACTCTACAAGCGCTAGCTCTTGATAGAGCATTCCCAAAATCTAATATTAATAAATGGATTGGTTTTTCACGAAAAAAAGACGGTGAGCCTATTAATGCATCTATAATAACAGTTATTATAGCTTTCTTTTTTGTTGCAATGGGAAATGTAAATAGTGTGGCAACAATTATCTCTATGTTTTTTATGGTTACTTATGGTTCGTTATGTCTGATATCTTTTCTTAACCATTTTGGTTCGTCGCCATCTTACCGACCTAGCTTTAGATCGAGATGGTATTTATCATTAATAGGTTTTGTTATTTCGTTATGGGTGATGTTTAAAATTGATACTCTTTATGCTTTTCTAGCTTTTTGTTTTATGGCTTTAATATATAGTTATTTGGATAAGTATCATAAGAGCAGGAAAGGGTTCGATTCACTTTTCTTAAATACAATATTTCAGTTGAGTCGTAACATGCATGTCTTTGTACAAAAAAATGTAAGTAAACATCCTAAAAAAGAGTGGCGACCTAGTGTTGTTTGTGTATCCGATAAGCCTACAGATAAGAGCAAAGCTCTTGATTTCTTAAACTGGATTTCTTATAAATATGGTTTTGCCACTTATTTGCACTTTATTGATGGTTATTTTTCGAAAATAACGTCGCAACAGGCTGCTAGCGAACTGTCAAGGATAATTAATAACTATAACGAGATAAGTAATCATGTTTATATAGATACAATAATATCACCTTCGTATACTTCGGCTATTTCACAGGCATTGCAAATACCTAGTATTACAGGTATGCCTAATAATATGTTAATTTTTGAAACCTCTGATGATATGGTAGAGAACGAAAAGCGTATTATCGAAAATATACCTTTAGTAAATGCTGGTAATTTTGATCTAGGAATAATTTCAAATAGTGTTGGGAAAATTAACTACTCTAAAGATATTCATTTGTGGATAAAGTCTAACGATACTGAAAATGCAAATCTTATTATTCTGTTAAGCTTTATTATATATGGTCACCCTGTATGGAAGAAAAGTAAGATAAAGATTTTTGATATATGTAAAGAGGGACAGTATCAAGAGACTAAATTTCAGATGCAAGAGTTAATATCTAATGGTAGATTACCTATTACAAGCTCAAATATTCAGATTATAGAACAGCCTGAAAATGTAGCGTCTAAAACAATAATTAATCAAAAATCTGCCGACTCGGCATTAGCAATTATTGGATTTAGAATAGATAGTATGAAACATAATGGAATGGAAGAGTTTATGGGATATGATAATCTGAAAACAATTTTATTTGTAAACTCGCATTCCTTAAAAGTGATTGAATAATGAGCATTTATAGTGTCTAGAAATGTTATTTTGTTTTATGATTATTCAATTTTCGAAAACTCCATCATTATCCATTTAAGAATCAGACTTTGAGTTTTAAACTCAAAGTCGTTTACTTTTTTTACAGGTAAAACTTCAGGAGAAGTTCCTGTTATAAAAACAGCATCGGCGTGAACAATATCATTAGCACTAATCTTCTCTTCGGTTATTGCAAAACCTAATTTCTTGCAAATGTCTATAACAATTGATCGAGTAATGCCTGGTAAAACAGCATCAACAGGGGGAGTAACAATTCGGTCTTTAAAAATAAAGAATAGGTTGCTTTTGCTTCCTTCGGTTACAAATCCTTGATCGTTAATCAGTATAATTTCGTATACATTATGCTTCTTAATAAGAGCATCGGTCTTATGTCGAAGTTGACGGTTGATTTGCTTAATATTTGGTGAAGGTCTCTCAATATTTAGTGTTATAGTATCTACGCCATTAGCATAATCGCTTGTAGTGGGATAGTGGTGCTCAATCTGATAAATGTAAACAGCGTTAGCTAAAGGATGAAAAACCATCTTTATGTTGCCAAATAGAATATTGTTCTCAACTATAACCTTGTTTATTTGCGATTTAATATAATTGTTGTTGTACTCAAAAGTAAACCCTTTTAACAAATACGACTGTTTAACCCTTTCTATATGCTGATTAAGAAAAACAGGCTTTTTGTTTTTTACTTTAAAAACGTCGTATATGGCACCAGCAATAAGAACACTCTCGTCATTAAAAAAGCTGTTTTCCAGAATATTTTCGTTAAAAACAAATTTTGTGTTTTGTAAGATTTCCATTTTATTCTTTAGTTATTAGGGTTTAGTTATTAGTGAGATGGTAATGTAATTCTTACACTTCTTACCTCATACTTCATAATTGTCTCTCTAATATTTTACATCTTTAACAATTCCACCTCCAATTAACAAATCGTTTTGGTAGAAAGCAACAGGCTGTCCTGGAGCTATAGCCCAAGCGGGATTTTCTAGGCTAATATTCATGGTATTGCTATCAACCATTTTTATAATTGTATCTCCTTCGGGATTTAGTCCAAAACCTCGCACAATTGTGGTTATTGAAGTTTCACGATCGATAGAATTTAAATCGATATTAATATCGGTAATCGAAAAACTACTTGCAAAAAGCTCATTCTTGTTACAGGCGACAATTGTATTTGTTTGAGCATTCATCTCGCGTACATATCTTCCCTGACCATCGAAACAATTAACTCCTTGTTTCTGACCTACTGTGTAATTTGCCAATCCATTATGAGTTCCTATTACTTCGCCAGAGATATTCAATATTTCACCATGTTGGGGATTATAATTACTATTTGAGTTAATAAAATCGCGATAATTTTCGCCACGCAAAAAGCATATTCCCATGCTCTCTTTTTTTACCGACATCTGAATAAAACCACGCTCTTTAGCAATTTCTTTAATCTCTGTTTTTGTATAATCGCCTAAAGGGGTAAGAGCTCGTTTTAGTACTTCGGAGCTTAATCGCCAAAGAAAGTACGACTGATCTTTTGCAGGGTCAATACCTTTTAAAATTCTATACTTATCACCAATCTCTTTTATTCTAATATAATGACCTGTGGCAGCATAATAGCAATCGTTTTTGTCGGCAAGGTCAATCATTGTTTGCCATTTAATAATTGGGTTGCAATAGGCACATGGGCTAGGAGTACGGCCACTAATATATTCGTCTATAAACGGGGTAATAATTTTATTCTTAAAAACATCTGTTAAATCAACTACCTGATGGCTAATGCCAATTGTTTCGGCAAGTTTACGCGCCTGTTCAATATGGTTATTCGATGTGTCAGAGGTGTTTTTTGAATCCCAAAACTTAAAAGTAACACCCTTAACATTAAATCCCATATCTTTAAGTAGTAACGCTGTGACAAAGCTGTCGGTGCCACCACTCATTCCTAAAAGCACGTTTTTTTTATTCATTAAGCGAAGTTTTTTATAGCAAAGAATACAAAGATAGCTCAGCTAGAGCAAAGAATAATTATTAATTGTCCAAATTACCCGTAGAGACAAGGCACCGCCTTGTCTAAAACTTGTCTAATATTTAGCGCTGCCTTATCTTTTAAAACAATAGATTATCTAGCTCGTAAAACCGCCAAGTCGCCAAGCCGCAAAGTATTATATTAGGATTCTATAAATTCAACCTCTATCTACCATAT
>JAFGOQ010000048.1 GCA_016926405.1 Bacteroidales bacterium | reverse complement strand
TAACATCTAAGGTATATACAGGATTAGTAGTACCTATACCAACACTAGCGCCCAATATTTCTACCTGATTACCATCACTATCAAAAGATATACGTTCAGCTGAAGAACCAATACCCACCCAGTTATCATCTGTTAGGTAGAGGTTTTCAGAAAGGGTAATATTTCCAACAACTTCTAGTTTGGTATCAGGGTTGGTAGTTCCTATGCCAATGTTCCCGCCATCCCTTAAGAATAATCCATTAGACGCATTGTCATATATAGCTAGTCCATCATTATTACTGGCAGAAATAATATTTGTATCAAAAGTTATACTATCAATTGCCGCGCTACCTACGATTTGTAGATCATATGTAGGCTCTGTCGTTCCAATACCAATATTTCCTAGATCTGTTATCACAAAATTATTGTAATTATCTGCGTATATACGATTACCACCGTCGATCCAGAGACCTGACGCTCCAGTTTCTAAATCATATAAGGCGGTATCTAAAGAATTAATCGAATTTGTGAAGGATTCATTGTCTGCCACAAAATTATCTTCTGAATAAGATCTGTTTCCAAGTGCAGTACTCTTTAACGATTCTCCATCAATATATAAATCTTTTCCGGGCCAGATTCTTATGTCACCATTCACATCTAGTTTATAGGATGCACCCGTTGTACCAATGCCCACGTTGTTAGTTGTTTGATCAGGATAAATTAAATTACCATTTATTGTCCATGGGCTTTCATACCCAGCCGGATCTTGCCAAGACCCGTTTCCATTTGCATCGGAGGTTAGTAAGTATCCTTCAGTAGCACCGTTTGTCATACGTAAATTCGTAGTGACAATTTCGCCATTAACAACAAGTGCCGAATTAGGTTTAGTCATGCCAATACCCACATTACCATCTATATGTACACTACCGCTCACAGAAAGTTTGTTGGTTGCGTTGGTTGTTCCGATTCCAAGATTGCCAGAAGATTCGTCTAAGAATAGCATTTCCTGTCCTGAATCATTACGAATGACAAGGTCACCATATGACGCAGCCATCTCAATTGAATTCCCGCCTTCATATGTTTCCTGCAAAGTACTTGTACCGGCTACTTCTTGCCAAATGTTACCATCAAATACCATAACCATGTCATTTGAGGAATCATAAGCCAAATATCCTTCGGTTCCACCAGAAATATTAGAAAGCGTTGTATTTTGAGGAAGTATTAGACCTTGAGTAGAGGAATCGCTATGTGATATAGAAGATAAGTCGAGCAAACTATTATCAGATAGTAAAACAATTCCACTTTCGTCGATTGTAAAATTATTATTTACAGAAAAAAGTTCTTCTGGATTGTTAGTTCCTATTCCGAGACGATTGTTCATTAAATCCCAGTATAGATAATCGACATCTTGTACGAAGCCATCGCCGTCACCAACCACAATTCCACCTGCGTAAGCAGTAGCATCTTCTAGATAATCAAGCTTGTCAGACACATCGTTTAGTTTGTTTAAATCATTAGCTGATGCTTCAACTTCTATACCATCTAGTTCAAAAACACCTGCTAAGTCAAATGTACCGTCGAACTCAAAGGTATTACTAATATTATCTCCCTCTATCACACCAAAAGCTATTTTTACTTCATTAAGATTTTCAGCCATTACGTCCCCCCTTAAGCCCAGAATGCTTTCAAGTGTATTCTCAGTTGTTTTATCAATGTTCCCGAGCCCGTACATTGTAGAGGCATCTGTAAAAGTAAGTGTTGTTGTGTATGCACCTCCATTAAGATACGATTTGCCATCAACTTGCAGGTCACTGTAAGCACTTAATTTGCTAACTACATCAAGGGTATTATCTATGAATACATTTTTTTTACTTAATATAGGTACGTTGAAAACATATCTAAAATCTTTAGTAGCTTTTTTATATCCAAGAACCTTATCATCTATTTTATTATAAACATTGTTGTATACTTTAGATGTGTTTTTAATAATCTGATCTTTATATGTTGGAATATTTATTTTCAAAAATGAAATCGTTATTATTAAAGAGCTTATCATCCCGAGACCCATAGTTAGTCTAATCATGTTGCCAACTAATCCTGCAAAATTGAATCTTTTTTCTGTAGATTTTGGTGTGTTTTTTATTAAAAATTGTGAAGAGTAGGGCGCGAAATTAGTTGAAACTTTATTTTTTTTGAATTGTGGTATACCAGTAGCTTTAATGTTTGTATTAACACCGGCATGATTTGTTTTAACATCGTATTCATGCGTAAGATCATCTTTTTGATTTTCTTCTTGTTCCTTTTCTTCCTGAAGCCTTTTCTTTAATGTAAGAATGTCTTGTTCTTCAAAGATACGGTATCCATTCTTTAATCTATGCGAGGAAATCTTACCGTTTTCTTCTAAACGAAGAAGTGTAGATCTTGATATACCAAGTAGCTTAGCTGCTTGTGTTATCTTTAAGTGCTTATTACTATTTTGGGCAGTTTCTTTACTCATTTTTCAGGCCTGTAAAACCTGTTCAATGTCTATAACCAGGGAAAAAGAACAGGTTTATATAATACTATCTAGTACATATATCCATGTCAACATTTAAATCTTTAATTAGAGTTTAAAAATTACCCTGTTAGCTTGTTATTACTGCACAAACGGGATAACTGGTAAAATATTTTTGTACCCAATATTTATACTGATAATATTTTTATTTTTATTCAGTTATTAGGAGGTATAGCTATATTTA
>JAFGOQ010000047.1 GCA_016926405.1 Bacteroidales bacterium | reverse complement strand
CTCGAGGCGGGAATTGAACCCGCACGATATTGCTATCACAGGATTTTAAGTCCTGCGTGTCTACCAATTCCACCACTCGAGCAGACCATTTGTTTCAATAAATTGAGCGAAAAACGAGACTCGAACTCGCGACCCCAACCTTGGCAAGGTTGTGCTCTACCAACTGAGCTATTTTCGCAATACGTTGCTTTTGTTTTCTAAAGCGATGCAAAGATATGTAAAGAATTTATACATCCAAGCATTTCGTGCAAAAAAAACAAATTATTTTTCCTCTGAAATGCCCGTGAACTCTAGTTTAAGCCAGCTAACTTTTTGATTTCGTATAGTTTATTTAGTGCTTCCATAGGTGTTAAATTATTTATGTCAGTAGCAGCAATTTGGTCTCTTATTCCTTTTAAAACTGGGTCGTCGAGTTGGAAGAAGCTTAACTGTACGCCTTCTCTGTTATCTGCAATCGATTCTAAATTTTTACTTATTGTTTTTTTATCGCGTGGTTTTTCTAAATCAACAAGTATTTCGTTGGCTCTTTTTACAACACTTTTTGGCATTCCTGCCATTTGTGCTACATGAATACCGAAACTATGTTCGCTTCCGCCGCGCTTAAGTTTTCGTAAAAAGATAACTTTATTCTGATGTTCCTTTACCGAAACATTATAATTTTTTACTCTGTTAAACGATTTTTCCATCTCGTTTAATTCGTGGTAGTGTGTTGCGAAAAGAGTTTTTCCTCTGTTTACGGGTTGCTCGTGGATAAATTCAACCATCGACCAAGCGATAGAAATTCCGTCGTAGGTACTGGTTCCTCGTCCAATTTCATCTAATAAGATAAGGCTTCTGTTTGATAAATTATTCAGAATACTTGCTGCCTCTTGCATCTCAACCATAAATGTTGATTCGCCTTGAGAGATATTGTCAGATGCACCAACACGAGTGAATATTTTGTCAACAATACCTATGTTTGCTGTACTTGCTGGAACAAAAGAACCTATTTGAGCCATTATTGTTATTAGTGCTGTTTGTCTTAATAAAGCTGATTTACCTGCCATATTCGGACCTGTAATCATAATTATTTGTTGCGATTCGTTGTCTAGAAATACATCGTTTGCAACATATTGTTCACCATCAGGAAGTTGCTTTTCTATCACAGGATGACGACCATCTTTTATGTCTATATTGAAACCTTCATTAATTGTTGGGCAGTTGTATTTGTTTTCTTTAGCAATAGTAGTGAACGATTGTAAAACATCTAGTTGAGCTATTTTATTGGAGTTCTGTTGATTTACAGGAATGTAATCTATTAATGAATTAACAAGAGCTACATAGATTTGTGTTTCTAAAATCAATATTTTCTCTTGCGCTCCAAGGATTTTTGTTTCGTACTCTTTTAATTCTTCAGTAATATATCTTTCGGCACCAGTTAAAGTTTGTTTGCGCACCCATTCTTGTGGTACTTTGTCTTTATGTGTGTTTCTTACTTCGAAATAGTATCCGAACACATTATTAAAGCTAACTTTTAAAGAGGGGATTCCTGTTCGTTCACTTTCTTTTTGTTGAAGTTCTATTAAGTAATTTTTTCCCGATCGTGATATTTTTCTAAGTTCGTCTAACTCTTCGTTTACTCCATCTTTAATTACATCTCCTTTATTGATTAGTATAGCAGGATCTTCTTTAATGGTTTTTTCTATTTTATCCTGAATTAGTACACAAGGGTTAAGTTGATCTGCGAAAGTTTTTAGAGTTTCATTTTTAGATGCTTGGCAAATGTTTTTTATAGGTTCAATCGATTTTAAGGCGTTGTTAAGTTGATTTACTTCGCGTGGATTGATCCGTCCTAGGGAAACCTTCGAAATAAGGCGTTCTAAGTCGCCAATTTTTGAGATGTTATCTTTTATTATAGTAGTTAGCTCAGGATTTTTTAACATAAATTCAATTATGTTGTGTCGCTCGGTGATTTTAGAAATGTTTTTTAGCGGAAGTATAACCCATCTTTTTAGCATTCGGCTTCCCATTGGCGAAAGAGTGCTATCTAGGATATCTGTTAGAGTTTTTCCCCCTTCGTTTAAAGGGTAAATTAATTCAAGATTCCGAATAGTGAATTTGTCCAGCCACACATAATTGTCTTCAATTATTCGTGTAATATTATTTATGTGTTGAATTTGGTTGTGCTGAGTGATTGATAAATATTCTAAAATTGCACCTGAGGCAATTATTCCAAAAGTTAATTCTTGTATTCCGAATCCTTTTAAGTTTGATGTCTGAAAGTGGGTAAGAAGACGATTTTTTGCATTATCCTCTGTGAAGACCCAGTCGTCTAATTTATAGGTGTAGTATCTGGTTCCAAAAAGTTCTTCAAATTGTTTAATTTGATTTCTTTCAACAAGAACTTCCTTGGGAGAAAAGCCTGCTAAAAGTTTATCTATATATTCTGATGATCCTTCGGTAGTTAAAAATTCACCAGTTGAAATATCTAAAAATGCAATTCCTATTGTTTGTCTATTTATATATATAGAGGCTAAAAAATTATTTTCTTTTTGCTCTAGTATATTGTCACCAGCAGAAACTCCTGGCGTAACAAGTTCTGTGATTCCTCGTTTAACAATTTTTTTTGTCATTTTAGGATCTTCTAGCTGTTCGCATATTGCAACACGCTGGCCTGCTCTAACAAGTTTTGGTAAATATGTATCGAGTGAATGGTGTGGAAAACCTGCAAGTTCGATATAAGTAGCCGCTCCATTTGCTCTACGAGTTAGTGTTATGCCAAGAATTTTTGATGCTTTTATGGCGTCTTCACAGAATGTTTCGTAAAAATCGCCTACTCTAAATAATAGTATAGCGTCGGGATGTTGTGCCTTAATCTCATTATACTGTTTCATTAAGGGAGTTTCTTTTGGTGTTTTGTCTTTAGGCACGTTGGTAATTGTTTAGTTAATAATTATGCAAAAATAATTAAATGGTTCGAAGGGCAAAAAATATTATCCAGTGTAGAGAAGATGTAGACAGTAAATAATGGTATAAACAATTATGTTTTATTGTTGGGTATCTTTAATATTATACTTTTGCGCTGTCGAAAATGTATCGCAATTCGTTTTTGGTGGGTTTATAAATTATATTATTTCAACGCTGAGGTTGCTGTATTTCTACAGTAACCTCTTTTTTTTGTTAAAAATTT
>JAFGOQ010000046.1 GCA_016926405.1 Bacteroidales bacterium | reverse complement strand
GTTATTTCTTAACATCTGTTAATATCGGGCGTTGTAGAGAAATTCACACTGTTTATTGTTGGTTTAGGTGTTCACAAAGTGTGGTAATTTTACTATTAAAAATATGAGTTATATTTTTGAAGTAATAATTCTGTTCAGCTTATAACTATTTTTAGTTATTCCTATTAAAATTTATCACAATGTTTAATTTGTTATACACCATAAACACTAGAGTTATTAAGGTTTTCATAACAAAATAGCCTTTTGTGAACAACATGTTTGAAACCCTATTATTAACTTAATTTTTGTATTTATATTTTCCTGACGTACAGCTGCTCTATTTAGCATGTAGCATTTGTTAATATCTACATTTTTATTCGGCACTTAAAGGCAATTGTTAATAGTAAAAAGAGTGTTTTATTAATACCTCTATTGTTAATAACTACTATAGAAAGTAATTATTAACAATCAATAATAATTCACATAGTCTGTAATTGCTTACAAATGAATTGGTACAACTAAATTAGTTATTGCAACCAACTAAATTAGTTAGAAACATAATGTTTAATACCTGCAGAAATATAATTTAGCCTATCAATTTTCAAATATTACACAATTAAAAGCTCAAGTTATTAATACTACTGAATATTCAGATAGAATATCTTGCTAGAAGAATTTAATAAACCTAATATTTTCATTGCATTAGTAAACGGCTTGACCTGTAATTCTATTAAAAAACAAATTATGAATTTTTCAGATTTCAAAAACAGTGGTAATGTTCTTTCTAAAGAGCAAATGAGTGCTGTTAAAGGTGGTGGTACTTGTGGGTATAAAATTACTATGGGTGAAGGAGAGTTTCAATCTACTAAAGTTGAGTGTAATGTTTCACTAGAAGACGTAAAAATTGCGCTCAAACTTGCAAATATATCTAGAAATTGGTGTTGTGAGCATTGTGGAACTTCATCTTATTGTGGGTAACGGCATAGGTAACAAAGGCGGATCAGTTGTCCAAATAGTATCATCACCTTCTCATTAATCATATTAATCGGCTATTCATATATAACAGCCGATTAATTTACACTCTTTTTAAACCGACAGTTTATCATGACTAAACTAAAAACAATACTAAAATTGCTCTTCTTGGTAATATTCTTTTCGGCGTGTAGCAGTAATCAGGTAACTGTAGAAACTCCTAATCAAGTAGTAGTTATTTTTAATCACCCTAAAAATCAAGCATACTTTAAATTACCCTCAGGAGGTTCAGTTGGAAACAATAATGAAAAATATATATCATATATCAACAAAGATTTTATTAAAACACATTATCTCCCTACAAATAATATCGATACTCTAATTATTCCTTCAAATAATCATAAATACACTGAACTTTGTCATCGATACAAGGGTATAGAAGATATTATCTTTTTATTAAAAGCAGGAGATACTATTAACATATCATATAACAATAACAACTATCCTATTTTGCACAGTAGCTTATCACAAAAACTAACAAAACAATATAATATTCATACTATACTGTATCCTAAAAAAAGCAAATGGAACTTTAATGGTTTAACACTAATAAAAAACACTTGGTTTTTAAATTTATATAGGTATAAAATTAAAGAACCTGAATTATTTAATACTGTATTCAAAAAATTCTATACTGATTATATTAATATCGACAGTTTATGTCACTCAATTATTCCTGATAATATATATGCTTCAAAAACACTTGATTCATTATATAATAATGATTTAATATGTAATGACTACTATAATTTTTTCAAAACAAAAATTAAAAAAGATAGTGTGTCTTTGAATCATTTTATGAAAAATAATTTCAGTTATCTTAATGTCAATCGAGATAGTGCATACAATTATTTTCTTAAAAAATTTAATGATTCCCTTATTTATTCTTTAACGTACCATAACTTGGTGGAGAGTTATTATTTTTTAGAAAGTGAAAAAGATAATGTAAAACAAATAAAAGAAAGCAATAGTATGTTTTTAGATACTCGAACAGTATTCGAAAACATAATTATTAACAATGAAATACCGCCAAAAACAAAGCAAATTCTACTTAACGAATGCTTAAAAAGAATTATCAAATATTTCTCAGGCGACGACATAAAACTTTATCTCAACAAATATCTTGATATTACTAAAGACACTCTATATGTTAATAAAATAAAAGAAGAAAACAATCTCGACTTTACAAACACAAACCAATTAAAAATAAAATCATTAAACGGTGAAACAACCACCCTTGATAAAGTTATACAAGCGCATAAAGGCAAAGTTATTTACATCGATTTTTGGGCAAGCTGGTGTGCACCTTGTAGAGCTGCAATGCCTTTTGCAAAAGAGCTCCGTAACGACTACAAAAATAAAGATGTAGTATTTATTTATTTGGCAAAAAATGATACCGAGCAACCTTGGAAACAAGCTACAGAAAAAGAGGGGTTAACCAATAATTGCGAAAACTACATAATTACAAACTCAAAAAACTCAAAGGTTTTACAAGAATTACAAATAACCACAATCCCTCGCTATCTGCTTTTCGATAAAGACGGAACCCTTGCACATAAAAATGCCCCTGGTCCCGAAGACAAAGTTATCCGCCAAGAGATAGACAAACTGCTAGCAAAAACAATATAACAAAATATAAAACCTAGCACCATTACTAATAATGGTGCTAGAACTTCGCTTTAAACATATTCAACTAGTTAAAATTTACCACTTTGACCATAAAAAAACTCAAAATAAATTTTCATATATAACAATATTCATTAATTTTAACATGCTTTATTATAAAAGCATTAACCCAAATACTAAAACATAAGCATACAGTGATAATATTTATCAAAACATAGGTAAAATCAAGCCAAATTATTAGTAGCAATGGTCAATCGACCCGAAGCAGAACACAATCGATGCGAAGCAATAGTCAATCGACGCGAAGCAGAATACAATCGATGCGAAGCAACAATCAAACTACGTGAAGCAGAGTATAAACGACTCGAAGCAACGATAAAATGATGCGAAGCAATAGTCAATCAACGCGAAGCAGCTATAAATTCAAAAGTCTACAATTCAATTAACTTTAATAATAACTTAAAAATTAAAATCATGGCAACAAGACCAAAGTATTCCGAACAAGAAATGTTGGAAAAATTTCGTATTACATTTGCTAATCTAGTAAACCAGAAAACAATTGCCACTACCATGGCAGAGTATGGCTACACTCCCGAAGTTAACGCTATTGGTAAACAACTTTTCGATTCGACTATTAATGCTATTAACTTCAACAAACAAGAAGGTAACGAAACAATTGCCTCACGTGCCAATTTCGACTCAAGACTATTGTGGCTTACTGACACTTATGCCTCGCACCGTCGCAAAGCGAAAGTAATTTTCCGTAAAGATCCTGTTACACTTAAACAATTAGGCTTATGGGGCCGATATTCGCATGCCTACGTTAAATTAGTAGCACTAATGAAGACTTTTTACAATGGTATTTTATCTAATCCCGATCATATTGCTAAACTTGCAGCATACAAAATTAGCGAAGACGAGATTAAAAACTGCATTACCGAAATAAGTGCTCTAGAAACATCACGCCAGCTTTACCTAAACGAGGTGGGCGAATCGCAAGAAGCAACCAAGCTTAAAGACAAAGCCATGTCGGAACTAGTTGAATGGATGGACGACCTATATTCTGTAGCAAAAATAGCCATGGAAGATCAACCACAGTTATTAGAATCAATAGGCGTTTTTGTGCGTAGCTAATAGCATCAATACATATAATATTAAAAGCCTCGCGATTATTAATTGCGAGGCTTTTAAGTTTATATATCAAGTATATATTATTTTTATTTATTCAATACAAAGCCTTAAAAACACTAGTTATAATAACCTCTTTGCCCTTAGGTATTGCATTTTAAATAATATTTTCACGTTAAAAAAAACAGGTGTGCGAAACTACTCGTACACCTGTTTAATTTAATCCCAAATGAAAAGGTAGGGTTCAATACCATTCGAGAAAGGATATTATAAAAGGAACTTTTTCCAACTATAAAGAAATGGCCCCAATTGATATGAAATTTAATACCCTAGAAAACATATAACTAAAAACTAACCTATTATTTTACTATAATCTTTATGAAATTTGTAGAGTTATTTGTCGTCACTTTAACCATATAAATGCCATTATATTCAACATTTATAGTTGTATTGTTGCTATCTATTATTCCACCTTTTATTAATCGTCCACCAATATCAAGTAGTTGCCAATTAGCATTTTTATAGTTGCTAACATTAAGAGTAAATGTACCGTTGTTTGGATTTGGATAAGCCGAAATATTAACCTTAACATCGTCGCCAATAGCAGTTGTAAGTTTTCTACCAATATTTACAGTCTCTTTGTTAGATTTTGGCGACTCACCTTTATCGTAAACAGCAGTTACATAATATTCGTAAGCACCTGCATCGTCCGACAGTTGATCTTCGTATGTTAACATTGTTGTATTAGTTAATTTTGAATTATCCTTATAAATATTGTACGATACAACAGCTTCGTTGCCAGTAGGTTTTTCCCAAGCAAGAACAACTTTTCTACTTTCGGTATTCAAGTTAACTGTTAATTTGGTAGGCGCATCGTAAGTATTAATAGTAACCTGGTTTGATTTTTCCGACTCCGACGATGGATTAGAATAAACAGACGTTACAGTATAATTATAAACACCTTTTTCTGGTAATTTATCGGTAAATGTTAAATTGGTAATATTATCAGCTATTTTCTCGTTGTTTCTATAAAGGGTATACGACTGGAAATTTACTCTGTTTGCAGGAACACCTACTTGTCGAGATACAGTGCTTTTAACATTATCTCTTTTAGAGTTTGTAGCACCCGGGTTTTCTCCTTTCCCAATATAAACATCATCAATTGCTAACTGAAAGCCGTCGGTGTATTCGTAAACAAATGCAATTTTAATGTCTTTTCCTTGGTATGCCGAAAGGTTTATAAACACCTCTTTATCATACTCGTTTGTAGGAGTTCCATTTTTGTAGAAAAGTTCTTGCTTCCATAAACCATCGGCTTTTATCATAACTCTAAAATTGGTTGAATATTCTTCATTCTGATAATACCAAACCCAGAATTTCAGATTTTCGTCTTTCTCAATTTTAATAGTTGGAGTTATTAACCAATTAAACTCTTTTGCTTGGTATCCAATAGCCGCAGAATAAGTTCCATTGTGTATATGTTTTGGTGTAGGATTTCCTTCACTATCTTCAAACGAATACTGGTCGCAATGAAACCATTTTTTGGCATCGGCTGCAGCAGGTTTTTGCTCGTCAGTTAATGTTGCGCTATAATTTATTTCCCAACCACTAGTAGGCCAATTACCTTCGAAATTCTCTATAAACTTTTCGCCATTATAAATTGTGCCAGGTTTCCAATTTAAAGTTACTGTTTGTTTATCGTCGCCCAATTTTGCGCAAAGTTCTTTTGGAGCTAAAACAACCTCTTCCTTTACAGTTATCATATTACTTTTAGTTACAGTTCCAGTACCATCGGCATTTGTAACATTAAGAGTAATATTATACGAACCTGTTTGTGTAAAATTAAGCTCAATAGTTTCAGCGTTTTTATCACCTGCAACAAAACTATAAGTGTTTGGAGTAATAATCCATTCGCGACCTGTAACAACTGGAAGCGCTTTAGAAACATCCTTTAACTTAACCGAACTATTAACATAAATTGTTAAGTCAGAAAGAGCATTAATTGTTGGTTGTGGAATACCTATAGCAACAGGATCGCCATACATAGTTAAAAACTCATCCCATTTTGTTTCCGATATTTTTAAGTACTTATCTGATTGCAGATAATATTTATTGCGAAAATTTGTTTCAATATTATCTGGTATCCAAATCTTTAAACCTGTAGCTTGACCTGCATGACCATTTTCACGAGTTTCGATAATACAGTTATTATATGCTGTAAGTAGATTATCGATTGTTGTAGTAACATTAGCAGGAATATCTTTTTTCCCTTTCAAAATAGTAAGAAATCCTCCTAAATCGCGATGTTCAATAAATTCGAAACCATCAGAATACCACGACTCGTTGCGAGCCTCTTTAATCTGTTTTTGTATACCGTAAAATTCAGGATAAATAACATCGGAAAAACTATTTAACGCAGGAACAAACTCAGATATAAATTTATCGGTTCTTACAGCCGTTTGTGTTGTACTAACAGATCCTTGCGATCCGTTGTCATATGATGCATCAAATTCAACAACAATATTTTTAGCAAATTCATATATATCGACATTAGGATTATCGTTCAGCATTTTAAACTGTGTGTTGTAGTCCCAACCATCACCTGGCTCGGTACGCTCCGAGGCTATTACAATTTTTGTGTAATCTTTAATATCGTAAACAGTTTCAACCTGACCTAACAAACAAACATCAAAACCAAAAATATCGAAACCTTGTCCGTCAACATCTTTAAAAGCTTTAAGAGCCGAAGCTAAGTCCCAAACTTTCATTTCGCCACAGGCTGATTTCCATTGATTAGCTCTACGTTTAAAGATTCCGCTACCATGATCCCAAACATTACAACCATAATGCTCGGCAGGATATTTCTCTTTAACCCAAATAGTGAAATTTTTAAGAGTTTCAGCATTGTTCATATCAAGACCAGCATTCATATGAGAACTAATTCGCTCCGAAACAATTTTAGTATTCATTCCATTAGGATCTTTTTTAACATAATAAATACCATCTTTTGTGTCGTCATCGCAGTCGTATAATACAATATAATTTACTTTACCATCGATAGAACCAAGCATCTCCCATTCGTTGATATCTTCATTTCCATCTAAATCAGTTCCGTCTTCATATAGATAAATCATATAGGTCCAAACAGCTTTATTGTCTGCCTTATATGCTTTTTCCTTTTCGGCTGCATTAATGTTTACTGCCGTACCGACAATAAACATTAAAACTGCAACCATCCTTAATAAACTAGCTTTCCTCATGTATTTATAATATTTTCAATAATTAGTCAATAGAATTATCATCTCAGTACTCAATAAACGATCGTTAATGGAAATACCCTACCTTTAAATTTAAGAAAAATATTAAGTGTACACATGACTTGCGATGGTTCTAAGGAGACATCTGTTTTTTTAATATTATTTTTTTTTGAGATGTAGAACTTGTACTTAATTATTCTTCTGCATGTAAAAGGGTTGCCTTGTATAGTTATGGTTAATAATAATTACTTATTTTAGCCCAAAATTGTGATAAAGGGAATGATTGAGAAGAATACAAGTGACATTTGCAACGAAAAGCAATTTAATGCTGTTTTTACAGAGCATTCGCGCGAGCTATTCAATTTTATGTACTACAAAACTGGCGATATTGATAAATCTGAAGATCTTGTTCAGGATTCCTTTTTAAAACTATGGCAAAATTGCAATAATGTAATATTCGAAAAAGTAAAAACATTTCTGTACACAATTGCAAACAATCTGTTTTTAGACAATATAAAACATGAAAAAATAGTGCTTCAGCATAGAGTGCTTATTGAAGAAGAATTAGATAACGAAAATCCTGAGTATAAATTAGAGGAAAAAGAATTTAAAGAAAAAATAGAAATAGCTCTTGCTCGCTTATCGGAAAAACAACGAGTTGTGTTTTTAATGAATAGAATAGATAAACTTACCTATAAAGAGATTGCCGAAAGGTTAGAAATTAGTGTTAAAGCTGTAGAAAAGAGAATGCATAATGCTTTGCTTCAATTAAACAGTGAAATTTTTAGCAAAAGGTAGGGGATTTTACCTGTTAGTCGTTTTAACATAAAGAGTAAAACAAGCATGAATAAGGAAGATAACATATTAGCCCGCTGGATGTCTGGTAAATTAACAGAATCGGAACTTGAGGAATTGAAAAAAGAGAAAGACTTTGCTCAATTCGAAAAAATAATTGATGCTTGTGACAATTTACAAGCACCCAATTACGACTCTGAAAAAGTGTGGCACAATATTAAAGCAGCTAAGCATAAAAAGAAAAGAATAAAATTTATTTTTAATCGCTTATCGGCTGTGGCGGCTTCAATAGTTATTATTCTGGGAATATATTTAGCCTTTAATAATAGCACTAATATTAAAACATTAGCATGTCAAAAAAAGACTATCCAATTACCCGATGGTTCGCAAGTTATTATGAATGCTATTTCCGAAATTAAGTATAATGCTAAAAATTGGGATGAGAAACGAACGCTCTTTATGACTGGCGAAGCTTTTTTTAAAGTTAAAAAGGGCAGTAAGTTTACAGTTAATACAAATCATGGCAGTGTTGAGGTTTTAGGAACATCGTTTAATATTTTCGATAGAGAGAATATTGAGGTTACTTGTTTTACCGGCAAAGTAAAAGTTACATCTACCGAGAACAAAGAGATATTACTTCTCCCAAATGACAAAATACAAATAGACAACCAGAAGATTATTAAAGTTAAAAGTGAAGAGTTAACAAAACCTTCGTGGATAAATGGCGAGTCGCGATTTGTGAATGCAAAATTAAGTCAAGTAATTAATGAACTTGAGCGTCAGTATAATATTAAGATTGATGCCTCAAATATAAAGGAACATTTGTTTACAGGTACTTTCCCTCATTCAGATAAAGAGCTTGCATTAAAAATTGTTTTCAATTCACTAGAAATAGAATATACATCACTTACAAATAATAAGGTTATTCTTAAAGAGAAAGAGTAAAAATGAAGGAATTAAGATTTTTGTTGCTTTTATTGTTTATTTGCTTTTTTTCTAAAGAAATTACAGCTCAGGATAGTAATAGCTATAAAACAGAAGCCTTTACAACTTTCATTAATAAACTCGAGAAAAAATTTGATGTTAGATTTTCGTATCAATCGGAGTTAATAGACAGTATAAAGACACCATTAAACTATATCGATTTTAAACTCGACAGTTTAATAGAAACATTAGAAATAGATAATCTCTTAAGATTCGAGAAATTAAGTCCACGATTTTTTCTAATAAAGCTTGACGTAAACGACAAGCAAAAAAAAAAACTTTCAGGGTCAAGTAATAAGTAGCACAACTAAAGAGCCTTTACCATTTGCAAATGTACAATTAACAGCATCGCACAAAGGAACAACAACCGATGATATTGGTAATTTTTATTTGTCAGCATATACTAATAATTCTGATACAATTCTTATTTGCTATCTAGGATACTTAGATAAAAAAATTGCATTAAAAGATTTTATAGAAAGAAAATCTTCACAGATAACTCTTACTCCCTCAAATACAGTAATAAACGAAGTAGTTATTAAAGATTACTTATCTCGGGGTATAAGCATAAGTAAAGAGTCAGACAATATTTTACTTTCTCCTAGAAAAATGATTGTTAACTCAGGAATTACTCCCACTGATGTATTAAATATTGTTGGTCAACTTCCTGGTGTAAATAACTTAAACGAATCTGTATCAAATATCCATATTCATGGTGGTACACCCGACCAAAATCTTATTCTATGGGAAGATATAACCCTTTATTCAACAGGTCATTTCTTTGGTATATTATCGTCATTTAATTCGGGATCGGTAGAAAATATTAGTGTAAGCAAAGATTTTTTTAAATCTGAATATGGTGGTCGATCATCGGGGGTGGTTAATATGAAAGGTGTGAATAACATTCCAAAAAAAACAAAAGCATCAATAGGTGCTAATTTACTACATGCCGATTTTTTGTTGGAAGTACCCATTACAAACAGAGCAGCTGTATTTGTTTCAGGATGCCGTTCCTTTTACGATGTTGCGAATAATATGAGCTTTAAAAATCTATCGAAAAGAGTTTTTCAGGATTCGCAAATAGCAGAAAGCGACAATGATATTTTGCAAAAAGATATAGATGTTAATTATTACAATTTTGCATCTAAAATACTCTTTAAAGGGAATGATTATAATTTTTCCGCTAGCGCATATAAAAGTACTGATTACCATAATTTTGTTGTACACGAAAGATACAACGGCAATATTTTTATTGAAGACGATGATATTAATGTCGATAATTATGGTTTTAACACTATGTTAAATTACAATCAATTGGGCTTAATTAAGGGTAAGATAAGTTATTCTCTATCTAAACATTATAGTAACTCTACTTTTGATACATCTATAAAAAGCGATCCGTTTTTTTATAAAAATCAATACGAAAACGGCGTAAGCGATAGAACTTTTCTTACTGTAAATACTATTGATATTAATAGTTCTAATAATCTACGTTTTGGATACGAACTAAAAAATATTGACATAGATTATGATATAAAATATTTGTCGAATTACGAATATTATAATGGCGAAGATAAAAAAGACGAACAACAAAAACATCACTCTGTTTTCTTGGAATATAATACAAAACTTGGGAAGAAAGTAGATCTTACTTCTGGATTTAGATATACATTCAAGAACAAAACAACACCCAATTTTTTTGAACCACGACTTTTGTTCTCTGCCGATTTATTCAATAGTATAACTTTTAAGATTAGAGCCGGTCTGTACAAACAATATTTAAACCAAATAATAGAAATTAACGATCGAAATTTAACCGAGAGAATATGGAAATTTGTGGATAATAATAACAGCAACCTTTTACTTACAAAAAGCTTTTCATCTGGTTTGCAATATTCAAAATATGGCTTTCAAATAGAGTTTGATGCATATTACAAGAAGTCTACAGATATTAATATTTACTCTTTCCATTTCATTCAACAAGAATCAACCAACCTAATAAAAATGGCTAATTCCAGAACCAAAGGTTTCGATATTCTCTTTAAGAAGAATATTGGACTTTTTAATTTATGGAGTTGCTATACGTATAGCGTAACAGATTTATTTCTTAACGAAGGTAAGTATAACGAGGAAATAATTCCTGCTCCACACGATCAAAGACACAAGCTGGATGTCACTCTTCAATTCAAAAAAAACAACCTCGAATTGTCTGGATCGTGGCAGTATAACAGTGGAAAGCCATATACTAAAGTTGACAAAATTATTGAAGAAGAAACTGAGGATTATATTTATTACTTTATGGGCTATACCCAAGTTAACGATTCACGTTTCCCCGATTTCCATAGTTTAAACTTTTCGGCAATGTATAATATAAAGCTATCTAAAAAACTTAATACAAAGATTGGTCTTTCGGTATTAAATATTACAAACAGAAACAATCAATACAGTACCAGAAATTTTATCACTTTTGACAAAAATGATAATCCTAAAATCATCGATAACCAAACCTTTCTAATGAATAGATTCTTTAACATCAGTGTACGATTACTTTGGAACTAATTTACAATGTTAATTATACTGTAATCAGAAATAAAATACTGTTTCCTAACACCTGCTAAATCAATTGTTAAAGAGTTATAAAAACCTACTAATTCCAACATATTAAAATATTTCTTGTTACTTTTGGTCGATTAATTAGTTTACTATCAATGGAAGAGAAAAAAGACAAAAAATATATCCAAAAGCTTAAGAGCAAATATATTTTAGCAATTTACCGTGAAGAGTCGTTAAAAGAGGTGTTTAAAGTTAAACTTACCCGACTTAATGTTTTTGTTTCTATGGGTTTTCTTGCCTTAGTTCTTATTGCTTTAACAACTATTTTAATTGCATTAACTCCATTGCGTGAATACATTCCTGGTTATCCCGATCAGAATACTCGAAAAAATATTATTGCAAATGCTATTACATTAGATTCGTTACAGAAAGCATTTCAGAAACGCGAAAATTACTTTAATGTATTACATCAAGTTATTAATGGTGATGCTCCTGAAGTTTCCATTAATGCATCCGATTCTACTAAAATATACGATGATATTGAGTTTACCAGATCGGTTGAAGATTCTTTATTACGAAAACAAATTGAGATTGAAGAACAATTTAATCTTTCGTTAACACCCGAAAAAAAGAGAGATAATTCATTTTCCGACATACACTTTTTTGCTCCAATCAGAGGTACTGTAACAAATAGTTTTGATGCCGAAAACGATCACTTCGGTACCGACATTGTTACAGGAAGTAATAAAATTGTTAGTGCTACATTGGAGGGTACTGTTACTATGGCCACTTGGACCTTGGCAACAGGTTATATTATTCAAGTTCAACACTCAAACAATCTTATTTCGGTTTATAAACACAATGCCGAATTACTTAAAGAAGTTGGAACAAAAGTGAAAGCTGGCGAAGGAATAGCTATTGTAGGAAACAGTGGTGAACTTACAACAGGTCCTCATTTACATTTCGAACTTTGGCACAACGGACTACCTATCGATCCAGAAAAGTACATTCTATTTTAACACATTTTTAATGAAGAAAAGAGTTGCAATATTAGGTTCTACGGGATCTATAGGCACACAAACTTTAGAAATAATCTCGAGTAATAGTGATTTATTTGAGGTTGAGGTAATAACTGCACACAATAATGTTGCTTTATTTGCTCAACAAATTCATAAATACCAGCCAAATGTAGCTGTAATTACCAACACCAATAAGTACGACGAACTTTTGCGTCTAACAGCTAATTGCGACACAAAAATTTATTGTGGAATACAAGCCGTTTGCGATGTAGTGCAAATGGATACTGTAAATATTGTTGTTACAGCAATGGTGGGTTATGCTGGTTTAGATCCTACTATTAGTGCTATTAAGGCAAAAAAAACAATAGCTTTAGCTAATAAGGAAACGCTTGTTGTTGCAGGTGATATTATCACAAAATTAGCTATAGAGAATAAAACACATATTTTGCCTGTTGATTCGGAACACTCTGCAATTTTTCAATGCTTAGTTGGCGAAGTAAATAATCCAATAGAGAAGATTATTCTTACCGCTTCGGGTGGACCTTTCAGAAATTTCACTGCCGATCAACTTCAGAAAGTTACAAAAGCACAAGCTCTTAACCATCCTAATTGGGACATGGGAAGCAAAATAACAATCGATTCTGCAACTATGATGAATAAAGGTTTTGAAGCTATTGAGGCTAAATGGCTTTTCGACCTTAAACCAGAGCAAATAGATATTGTTGTTCATCCGCAAAGTATTGTTCATTCGTTGGTGCAGTTTCAAGATAGTTCAATTAAAGCACAGCTTGGATTACCCGATATGCGCATGCCTATTATCTACGCACTTGCTTTTCCTAATCGCATAAAAACAAATTTCGAGCGATTCGACTTTATGAAATATCCTAATCTAGAATTTCATAAACCCGACACAAAAGTTTTTCGTTGTATCGACTTAGCATATCAAGCAATGCATAAAGGAGGAAATATTCCTTGCATTATGAATGCCGCTAACGAAATAGCTGTTGAAGAGTTTTTAAACGAGAAAATACCGTTCTTTAAGATCCCAGAATTAATAGAAACAGCAATGAACAACTTGTCGTTTATATTAAAACCATCGCTCGATGACTATTGCCAAACCGATCTTGAGACAAGGAAATACGTAAAATCATTAATTAAATAATAATGGAAATTTTAATAAAAGCGGCTCAATTTCTTTTGAGTTTATCTTTACTTATAATTCTACACGAATTTGGTCATTTTGCATTTGCTAAATTATTTAAAACACGAGTAGAAAAATTTTATCTTTTTTTCGACCCTTGGTTTTCTCTTTTTAAATATAAAAAAGGCGACACAGAATACGGTATTGGTTGGCTTCCTTTGGGAGGTTACGTGAAAATATCGGGTATGATTGACGAGTCGATGGATAAAGAACAGCTAAAAAAACCTGCTCAGCCTTGGGAATTTAGAGCTAAACCAACATGGCAGCGCCTAATAATAATTACTGCTGGTGTAATGGTTAACTTTTTACTAGGATTTTTTATCTATGTAATGGTTCTTTTTACTTGGGGCGAGAAATATATGCCAACAGATAATATTACCGATGGTATCTGGGTTTTCGACGAAGTAGTTAAGGAAATAGGCATTAAAACAGGTGATAAAATTGTTGATATCGATGGTAAAAAAACAGAACGTCTGCTTGATCTTACTGGCGATTTCTTTGTTGGTAAAACAGTTTCGGTTGATCGTAATGGTGAGCTTATAAAGCTCGATTTACCTGTTGATTTAGTTAGCAAATTAATCGAGAATAAATCGCGTCTTTTGTTTTACCCTCGAATGCCTTTTATTATAGCTAGTATTTCCGATTCTTCTATAAATTACAATAACGGACTTAAAGTTAGAGATCATATTATTGCTTTAAACGATACACCAATAAAGTATTTCGATGAGTTTAATGACGTTGCTATTCAGTTCAAAAACGACACCGTTAATTTACTTATTGAGCGCGATAATGAAACAAAAAACATATCGGTTGTTTTAGATTCAGCAGGTAAAATTGGAATTATGCCAGCAATGGTTTCGCTTAACGATATGGATAAAATGGGTGTTTATAATCTAGTTACACACGATTTTACTTTTGCTGAAGCTATTCCTGCAGGAATAAATAAAGCTTATAACAAACTTAATAGTTATGTTCAGCAAGTTAAACTCATTCTTAATCCAAAAACTGGTGCATATAAAGGTCTTGGAGGTTTCGGTACTATTGGTAATTTATTCCCTTCAACTTGGGACTGGCAAAGTTTTTGGGAGATAACAGCATTTCTTTCGCTTATTTTGGCAGTTATGAATCTGTTACCTATTCCAGGATTAGATGGAGGTCATACAATGTTTATTATTTACGAAATGATTTTCCGTCGCAAGCCTAGCGATAAATTTATGGAGTATGCGCAAATGGCAGGGATGCTGTTACTTTTCGCTTTACTTATTTATGCAAATGGTAAAGATATTATACGTGCTTTTGAATAATTTATTTATAAGTTATTATTCTAAATAAAACAACAAAACCCTTGCCTAGCGAGGGTTTTGTTGTTTTATTCGAATACCCTTTTACCTTGGGCAAGGGATATAGTAATAATATCCTTAGATATGATGCTTCGGGGAAGGGATATTATGTTTATACCCTTGGGTATGATTATTATATCTAAGGATATGTCTTTCGTATCTAAAACCCCAAGATATATATCCTTGGATATAATATTATTTAAGGACAAGCTTTGCCTTAAAAATTGTCAACTCTTTGTTAACAATAGAGCAATCAACATTAAAACAATTATCGTGTTCTTTTATTTTTATAGTGAATAGTAACGACTCGTTTTGCTTAGGAATTATCATATTGATAAACTTAACAACATTCGATGCACTTAAGAAAAGAGCTTTATT
>JAFGOQ010000045.1 GCA_016926405.1 Bacteroidales bacterium | reverse complement strand
CATTCAAGTATCTGATCTTGTTCTTTGCTTGTTGTTTTACCCGAAATATATGAGTTATAACTCACCACTTCTCGTCCTCGTTTGTAATGAGGATGTAATGGTTTTGCGTTTGTAGCCCTATAATTTAACCCATAAATTAACTTCGCTGATTTAGCAAATAAAACCCCTACATCCCCTAAAGGGGACTTTCGCATACGCACGAATAAGCCCCTTCAGGGTTTGGGGTAATAATAACCATACAGTATTCTCACAACTCTAACACACCGAACTGCTAGTAATAAGCTTGGTATAAAACCTCATTTAGTATCATAAAAATTAGTGATAAAAAAAACCCGTTTATCATGTCTAAAATGTTTTACGTACATTTGTTGAAAATAAAGAAAAACTAAGATATGATTACTTCCATGACTGGCTTTGGTAAATCAACTGTTGAGATACCTAACAAAAAAATTACTGTTGAAATTAAATCTCTAAACAGCAAACAGGTCGATCTAAATACTAAAATTCCTTCTCTTTATCGCGAGAAAGAATTTATTATTCGTAACACTGTTTCGTCGAACCTTCAACGCGGTAAGATTGACTGTGGCGTTTACTACGAAGTAACAAATTTCGATAAGACTACTGTTGTTAATAAACAGGCTGTAATTGGTTATTATAATCAACTTAAAGATATTTGCGACGAGATACATCTTGATGCCGATCAGTCGCTTTTTCAATCAATAATGCGTTTTCCCGAAACACTTAAAACAGAACGTCCTCAACTTGAAGAAGAAGAGTGGCAAGCTATTCAAACTGCTTTAAACAGTGCTTTAGAAGAGATTAACAAATTCCGCAAACAAGAGGGCGAAGCATTAGAATTAGACTTAACAAAGAGAATAAAAAATATTGATACTCTTTTAGAAGAGGTTATTAAACACGATCCGGAAAGAGTTGATACAATAAAAACCAGACTTACAGAGCATCTTAACGAAATTCAAGACTCTCCTTCGTTCGACAAGAATCGTTTTGAGCAAGAGATGATTTATTATCTAGAAAAGCTTGATGTTACAGAAGAAAAAGTGCGACTAAAAAATCACTTAGATTACTTTGTAAACACTATGAACGAAGACGAAGCAAATGGTAAAAAGCTTGGTTTTATAGCTCAGGAAATAGGTCGCGAAATAAATACTTTAGGTTCGAAAGCTAACCACACAAAAATTCAACAAATTGTGGTTAACATGAAAGACGAGCTAGAAAAAATTAAAGAACAACTTTTAAACGTGCTTTAAAAAAAACATGAGTAAACAAGGTAAATTAATAATTTTCTCGGCTCCTTCGGGGTCGGGAAAAACTACTATAGTAAAGCATCTATTAGACAATAAACTTCCGTTTGAATTCTCAATATCGGCAACAAACCGCGAACCTCGCGTTGGCGAAACAGACGGAAAAGATTACCATTTTCTCTCTACCGAAGAGTTTAAATTGCGCATAGATTCGGGCGATTTTGTTGAGTGGGAAGAGGTTTATCCGGGTAGATATTACGGTACTTTAAAAAGCGAGCTTACTCGTATTTGGAATAACGGAAACCATGTTCTGTTTGATGTAGATGTTGTTGGTGGTGTTAATCTAAAGAAATATTTTCAAGATCAGGCGCTTTCAATATTTGTTCAGGCGCCATCGGTTGAAGAGCTTCGTAGTCGACTTATTGGTCGTCAGACAGACTCTACCGAAGAGATAGAAAAACGCGTTGCAAAAGCTGAGTACGAACTTACTTTTGCCGATAAATTCGACCATATTGTTGTTAACGACGATCTGCAAAAAGCATTCGCCCAAACAATGAATATTGTAACCAATTTCTTAAACAAATAATAAATGAAAACCGGCCTCTTCTTTGGATCGTACAATCCAATACACATTGGACATCTGGCAATAGCAAACTACATTGTTGAGTTCACCGACCTCGACGATCTTTGGTTTGTTGTTTCGCCACAAAATCCTCTGAAGAGCCGATCAACTCTTTTGGCAGATCACCACAGACTGGAGATGGTAGAAAAAGCCATCGATAACGACGACAGGTTTAAAGTCTCAAACATTGAGTTTGGGATGCCAAAGCCATCATATACAATAGACACTCTAACTTATTTGGCAGAGAAGTATCCAACCAGAGAGTTTTATCTAATTATGGGATCGGATAATATACAGTCGTTTCATAAGTGGAAAAACTACCAACAGATACTCGATAGCTTTAAGATATTAGTTTACCCTCGCCCAAACTGCCACGAATACGATCTGAAAAACCACCCATCGGTAACAGAGGTAAATGCACCAAATATCGAAATTTCGTCAACATTTATTCGCCAAAGCATAAAAGAAGGAAAAAACATCAGACACTTCCTTCCTGCCGCTACTTTCGATTATATAGATAAGATGAATTTTTATAAAAAATAAACTTTCTCTACTACGATATTCAATAATCGAGTTAAGCAAGACAAATAACAATCATCACAAATAATTTTATGAAAAAACAGACTACAAAACTATTTGCAATTATAATTATTGCACTTATTGCAAGCTCATGCGCTTCAGTATATATTCCTACAAAAACAAATGTGCCACTTTTCGAGAAAAAAGGAGAAACACAACTAACAGCAGCCCTAAGCACAAACAGTGTCCACGCATCAGTTGATTATGCTATTACCGACAAAATTGCCGTAATGGTTAACGGAAGCACATCGTTTTATAACTTCTCAAACAGATTTGATATTTATCATTCTGAATCAGACAACGTAAACTCTTCTAGTTCATTTAGCCTAAATTCACCTAATAATTATCGCTTTGCACATAATTATGGAGAGTTTGCTGTTGGTAGATATAATATTCCTGTTGGCATATTTATTATGGAAACCTACGCAGGAGTCGGAACAGGTAATAGCATTAATGATACTTATAAAGAGACATACGACAAAACTATTAAAGGGCAATATTATTTGGCTTTTTTACAAGCAAACATTGGAAAGCGAATGAATTTAAGAAAATTTGATTTCGATTTTGGTGGAGCACTAAGATTAGGTACATCCTTTTACGAGTACAATAATTCTGATGATATTTACAATATAAACATGTTCCATTTAGAACCTATGGTATTTTTTAGAGCAGGAACAGAAAAGCTAAAAGTAATTGCAAGAATTGGTGGAGCTTTTAAATTTCAGGCACAGTCGCCTATCGATTTAAACACATCAGGTTTTGAAGATGGTAACTTCCTCACAACACAGTCTCACATATCTTTGGGAGTTAATTACAAGTTCAATTTATAATAAGACATATTCAACATAAAAAAGAGCCCAAGATTTCATTATTTTGGGCTCTTTCATTTAATCCTTTATTCTATTATCAAAACTTTCGAAATAATATTGTATGCTTTAACTTTTTCAAAAATACAATCCAGCCTCATTATCAATTATGGTATAAGCATGAATAGTGTTTGTCCAAAAGATCATCTATAATACAGACAATTGTTATATTATTATTTGTAAAACCAACTGCTATTGTCAGCATTCCAGTTGCCAAAGCATAAAAGAAGGAAAAAACATCATACACTTCCTTCCTGCCGCCACTTTCGATTATATAGATAAGATGAATTTTTATAAGAGATAAATAATTATCTTTTTTTTAGAACTTTCAATCCTCTTGTGATTGTTTATTTTCAGCTTTGCACTAATTCTTCTAATAGACACAAATACATAGTATTCGAACCTTTATTCAAAACAAAATCTGCTAACTATTCAATCCGCGTAAGAGAGGCACAGCCAAAAGGTAAAGAGCAAAAACCAGATACTTAAAACCTGACACCATTATTTTGCACATTGACAAAGTAATCTTTACATTTGCGTACCTTATTAAATACAAAGTTTGTAATGAGAAAAACACCAATAGACTATTCTATAGTTACCGAAAAAATAAAAGAGTCGGGTATTCCAGTTGTAGGAAGAGCAAAAATCAGAGAAATTGTACGTTTAGTAAACGAAATAGAACAAGCCACAGGCGAATCGTTCATCCGAATGGAAATGGGCGTGCCAGGTTTACCACCAGCAGAGGTTGGCGTTAATGCCGAAATAGAAGCTTTAAGAAACGGCGTTGCATCAAAATATCCAATGATAGATGGTATTCCAGAGCTAAAAGATCAGATTTCGTTATTCGTAAAAAACTTTCTTGATATAGACGTTAATGCACAAAACTGCATTCCAACAGTGGGGTCTATGCAAGGAGGTTTTGCTGCATTTATGGTAGCTGGTCGTCGTAATGCTAAACAAGATACAGTATTATTTATCGATCCAGGTTTCCCTGTTCAAAAGCAACAGTTAAACGTTCTTGGCATTCCATACGAAACTTTCGATGTTTATAATTATCGTGGTGAAAAGCTTCGCGAAAAGCTTGAAAGCTATTTATCAAAGGGTAATATTTCATCAATCATATACTCAAACCCAAACAACCCATCGTGGATCTGTTTCGACGAAACAGAACTTAAAATTATTGGCGAAATGTCTAATAAATACGATGTGGTAATTATGGAAGACCTTGCATACTTTGCAATGGATTTCCGTCAAGACTTATCTAAACCAGGACAAGCTCCTTATCAGGCATCGGTAGCAAAATATACAAACAACTATATTTTACTTATCTCGTCGTCAAAATCGTTTAGTTATGCAGGGCAACGCATTGGTATGATGGCCATTTCAAACGAACTATACAAGCGTCGTTTTGCCGATCTTAAAAGATTTTACAGTTCAGACGAATTTGGCCACTCAATGATTTACGGTGCTCTTTATGCTCTTTCGTCGGGAACATCGCACTCAGCTCAATATGGTCTTTGTGCTATTCTTAAGGCAGTAAACTCTGGTGAATTCAACTTTATTGATTCAATTAAAGTTTACGGAGATAATGCTAAGCGCATGAAAGAGATTTTCCTTGCCAACGGCTTTAAATTTGTTTACGATATGGACGGCGAAAAACCTCTTGCCGATGGCTTTTACTTCACCGTTTCGTACCCTGGATTAACAGGCGACGAACTTTTAGAAGAGCTTCTATACTACGGAGTAAGCGCCATAGCATTGAGCACAACAGGAAGTGAGCGTACCGAAGGGTTAAGAGCTTGTGTAAGCCAGATTCGCCCAGAGCAATTTGCCCATTTACAAGACCGATTAAAAGCCTTTTACCAAGATCATAAATAAAAAATATATACAAGAGTCTAAACAAATAGACTCT
>JAFGOQ010000044.1 GCA_016926405.1 Bacteroidales bacterium | reverse complement strand
TCGGCTTTGCTCCCTCTCTTGGACTTGAACCAAGGACCCTCTGATTAACAGTCAGATGCTCTAACCAACTGAGCTAAGAAGGAATTTTTTTTGTGCAATCCCTTGCTGTTATTGCGATGCAAATATAGAACGCTTTTTTGGTTCGTGCAACACTGTACAGTGCTTTTTTTTATTTTTTTTTATCACTTTTTTTTATGTTTTTGATACTTCGAATTTTAGAGTAAGTAAAAAATATCGTTTTTTTTTAGCGGAGACCTTTTCTATGTTTTATATTTGCCCACGAACATTAAAAAACGTCTACCATAATGGGAAAAGTATTAGGTTTAGGAAATGCCTTAGTTGATATAATGACTCAGCTTGAAGATGACAATCTTCTTCAACAATTTAATTTACCAAAAGGAAGCATGACATTGGTTGATGCCGATTATGCTAGTAATATTTCGCAGTCTACAAATACGCTTAATAAAGCGCTAGTTTCGGGTGGTTCGGCAGCTAATACAATTAGCGGACTTGCTAATTTAGGTGTGCAAACAGGCTTTCTTGGTAAAGTAGGTGACGATGAGCTTGGAAAGTTCTATGCTCAGGATATGATTAAAAATAGAATAAACCCTCAGTTATATATTGGTCAGCAGGCTACAGGACATGCTACAGCATTGGTTAGTAAAGATAGCGAGCGTACATTTGCTACTTTCTTAGGTGCTGCCATTGAGATGACTCCGGACGATTTAAAGGCCGAGGATTTTGATGGTTATAAGTATTTTCATATTGAAGGATATCTTGTGCAAAATCAGCCGTTGGTTAGTACAGCAATGAAGATGGCTAAAGAAAAAGGGTTAATTGTTTCTTTGGATCTTGCCGCTTTTAATGTTGTTGAATCAAACCGCGAGTTTTTGCACGATGTGGTTGAGAAATATGTAGACATTGTTTTTGCTAACGAAGAAGAGGCTAAGGCTTTTACTGGGCAAGAACCAGAAGAGGCTCTGCATACTATTGCTGCTAAATGTAAAATTGCTGTTGTAAAAGTGGGATCAAAAGGATCGTACATTAAAACCGAGAACAAAGAATTTACTATTAGCCCTATTGTTGTTAATAGTATAGATACAACTGGTGCTGGCGATTTGTACGCCTCAGGATTTCTTTATGGTTTAACCAAAAATCTTGATATGCAGAAGTGTGGTAATATAGGTTCGCTTTTGGCAGGTAATGTTATTGAAGTTATGGGCCCAAAAATGGACGAAGAGAAATGGATTCGTCTTCGCGATGTTGTTAGAGAAATTGAGCTTTCGTAATTCAATATTTATATAAAGTAAAAGCTCCGAAAATATATCGGAGCTTTTTTTATTTCTTAATTATTAGTTGTTTTATTTTCGAAAGGAACCGTGGTTTTAAGTAATCAATAAAATCGTTGATTAATGTAAAATTATACCAAATGCCTTTATTGTAAAGTTTAAAGCCAAATCGTTTTGCTTTTATGGCGTATCGTATTTGTTCTTTACGGCGCATAAGCGATATCATTTCGTTGTAAACTCGGTAAAATGTTAGTTTCTCGGGTAGTATCTCTACTTTATGTTGTTTTATTATTCTAATCCAGTACTCGTAGTCTTCAGAGTTTTTATAATTTTCGTTATAAAATCCTACCGAGTCAATAATCGATCGTCTAAACATAACCGATGAGTGACAAATAAAGTTGCTTTTCAAAATGTTGCGTTTAATATTCTGATAGCTGAAAATAGGCTCATCGGTTTTGTGATTATGAAATTCGCCTTTGTAATTAATGTATTGCTTGTCTGTAGCAAGTAAATAAAGCTCACTGTCCGAATCTAAAACTTCTACTTGTTTTTCCAGTTTGTCGATAGCCCAAACATCGTCGCTATCGATACGGGCAATATATTCGCCCTCGGTTTTTTTAAGACCCCAGTTAAGCGAAGCGGCAACACCCTTATTACGTCGTTGGGTGAATATTCTTATTTTTTCGGGATGTTGTTTTCGGTACTGATTTAAAATATCTAAAGTGCCATCTGTCGATGCGTCGTTAATAATAACAACTTCAAAATCCTGAAATGTTTGAAACATAACCGAATCTAAAGCATATCTTAAATATTTTTCCTGATTATAAACAGGCATCAAAACGCTTACCTTAACCATTGTAATTTTCTTTTAATATCTTCTTAAGATTGTCGCTCCAACTTAAGAAATTAGCAACTCTGTTTTTTCCTTCCTCAACTTTTGCTTCTCGCGATGATACGTCGAGAGAATAATACAATTCAATACAATTGTAAATGCTTTGGGCATTATGTGGGTCGAAATAATTAGCCGATTCGCCACATACTTCGTGGGCAAAATCCCGATCCGATGTAAATATAGGCTTTTCGTATTTCATAGAATCGGAATATGTTGAAGAAAATGATTCCATCAGTGTTGGAAGTATCATAGCATCTATTTTGGAATATAAATCTGCTATCTGAGAAGCATTAACCTTTCCGATAGAGAAAATATATTCTGATAGATTTTCGCGTTTGATACACTCTAACATTTTCTTTGCTCGTTTATCCTGATTGTTTGTTATGGTTAGTATTATTGAATAATTTTTGTTTTTTTGTTTAAACAAACGGGCTACATCAATTAGTTTCTCTAGGTTTTTATGAGGATAATAGTAACTAAATGCCAGCAGATATTTTCTGCTTTTATCGGGGGTGAAATTTATCTCTTCTGTTTCTGAAACACTAATTGATGCATTAGGAAGAACCTCGATATCCTTTTTGCATTTTATCTTTTGTAGTAGTAATTCTTGTTGAATATGAGTTTGTACTACAAACTTATCAACATATTTTACTCGTCTTAAAAAGGCAATATTTCGGAATTGGTGTATTAGTTTCTCTTTATAAGTTAAATGTAGATTATTAAGCCTTTTTGCCGAAGTAAAAGGGTTGTCGAAAAGATTTATCTGATAGTATTTTGTTGGTGTTGGCAAATTACCAAGACTAAAAACTATGTGTGGATTGAAATTGTTTATTAACCTGTTTATTAATACAAAATCGGTATAAGGTCGGTTGTGGCGTTTTAACTTTTTAAGAGGGATATATATAATGTTTTCTAAACCCTTAAAAAGCGATTGGTATTCATTAGTGTCTGGAACAACCACTAATGTTTCGATATTGTTAAAATCGTTATTTAACGAATTAATAATATTTATTGCTACAGAAACCCCTCCACCCAATAATACTGTTGATGCATTAATAAATATTCTTCTTTTTCTCTCCATCGGCCTAAAAATCCATCGAAATAGCTTTAAAATTTAGCTTTTCGTTATAATGTTCAAGAACTTTTGGTAAAACATATCGCAAGTTTCTTTCGGCTTTTACCGAGTCGTGAAAAACAATTATTGAACCAGGCTTAATCATCTTTATAGTGTTCTCTAGGCACTCTTCGGGCGACTGATTTTTGTCGTAATCGCCAGTTAGCACATTCCACATTATAATTTTATAATTGGGTTGTAAAAGCTCTGCCTGAACAGGTCTTATACGTCCGTATGGTGGTCGAAACAAGTTCGATTTAATAAACGACGATGCTAGTTCAACATCCTTAATATATTCTAATGGTCCGTATAGCCATCCTTTTAAGTGGCTGAATGTATGGTTACCAACCGAATGTCCTGCCTTAATAATTTTGTTATAAATTTTAGGGTGTCGCTCAACATTTCGACCGAGGCAAAAGAATGTTGCTTTGGCATTGTATTTATCGAGAGTTTCCAGAACCCATTCTGTTATTTCTGGTGTTGGGCCGTCGTCGAATGTAAGGAATAACGAATCCTCGCAATCGGCAAACTCCCAGTTTAATCCAGAGAATAGTTTGCTAACAATAGAAGGGGTTCTGAAATATCTCATTGTGTAATTAAATATCTTTAATAATAGCTTGGTATTCGGTTGTTAGCTTGTCGGCTAGCTTAATGTTTTTGTTCTCTTGTGCTAAACGAACAAGTTCCATTAAAACCTGAATATCGGTTGTTTGATCTCTTTTAACACTCTCGGCTAAATTGTTTGGAAGCGACAAGTAGTATTTAACATTATCTTTAATATTATCGAACATAATATTTGTCATTTGCTCCGCAATATCGTTTAATCCCACAGTATAACTATTCTCTATTAACGAAAGATCGTAAACTGTTAATGGAATAATATTGGGAGGGAAAAGTTTATTTAACTTGTTGATAACATTTATAGCTTTAGCATCGTCGCCTTTCTCAATAAGTTCTGTAGCTAATGACGAGTAGATACTACGGAAATTTGATAATAGATCCGAGGCATAAGAGTCTAAATAAACATCTCCTTTAGTAAAGTCTTGAAGAGTGAATTTATTCATAAACTTATTGTACATCACTTCGGCATTCATATTTGCATACAGCCCTTTCTTTTCGCCTTTAATAGGTACAAGGCGGCTTGCCAGGCCTTCAAGGCGCATATATTTATCCATCCCGAAATAGTTGTCTCTACCTACAGTGATTGCAAAATATATAGGTCTGTTCCATTCGTTTTTCGATATTAAATCGTAAACAAAAAGCTCGTTCTTCATTAAATAATTAGCCGAATTGCGGAACTTAAAAGTGTCAACAACTTCGTTTATTTCCGAAAGAGATATTGTATTGTTATTTAAAAGCTTTTGTTTATCAACAGGAATAGTAAAAGTTTTTGTAGGAAAGAAGTCAATTGTTTCACCCTCTTCAAAAGGCGATTCTGTTTTTGTTCTTCTATCGTCGTCTAGAACAAAATTTATACATTTTTTTAGGTCTACGCCCGATTTTATTTTATCAATAATAAGAACAGCGTCGCGTACTCCAGCAGCATATTTGTCGTTAGTCATCTGAACATCTAAAGCTTCCGAATTGTATGCTTTACATTTCATTTGATTAATATACCAATCGGCTCCTAAGTAGCTAAGGTTCGAAACACGTACATCGGTTCTTACTCCTTCAACCTCTTGAGCATACCAAAGAGGGAAAGTATCGTTGTCGCCATAAGTAAACAGAACAGAATTAGGCTCGCATGTTTCTAGGTAATTTCTGGCAATATCAATAACAAGATTTCGTCCCGAACGGTCGTGATCGTCCCAGTTTTGTGCAGCCATATTAACCGGAACAGCAACAAATGCAATTGCGGTAATAGAACCTGCAATAATTGTTTTCCCTTTTTTGCTTTTAAAGCTTTCTATAAGACCAGCAATGCCTAGCCCAATCCATATTGCAAAAGCGTAAAACGATCCTACGTAAGCATAATCGCGTTCGCGTGGCTGATAAGGATATTGATTAAGATATACTACAATAGCCAATCCTGTCAATACAAACATTAATGTAACAACCCAGAAATCGGTTTTCTTTTGCGAAAATTGGAATACCATACCAAAAAGTCCTAGAAGAAAAGGAAGCATATAGTATTTGTTTCGCGACTTATTATTAAGATCTTTTTTAGTTAGACTGTCTTGTGGTCCTAGTCGTGCTTCATCAATAAAGTTAATGCCACTAATCCAGTTTCCATTTCTAAAATCGCCATGCCCCTGAATATCGTTCTGACGGCCTGCAAAGTTCCACATAAAGTATCGGAAGTACATATGACCAATTTGATACTTAAAGAAGAATTTAAGATTCTCTCCAAACGTAGGTATTCTAACTCGTTGCGTTTGTCCGTTAACATCTTTCAACACAACTATCTTGCCTTTAAATCCCGACCATTGTTTATAAGCGCTAATATGACTATCGGAATTACTGTACATTCGAGGAAACAGAGATGTTGTTTCTGGATGATAAATGTAATTATATGTGTGGTCAACAATCTCGTATTTTCCGTTGCGCTTGCCGTAAACGCCTTTCTTCTCGGTTTTTGATACCGCTGGCGAAGCAAATGACTGACCTGTTACTAATGGACGATTCCCATATTGTTCTCTATTTAAATAATACATTAGCGAGAACACATTGTCGGGGCTGTTCTGATCCATTGGAGGATTTGCATTTGAGCGTATAAGAATAAGTGCGTACGATGCGTAACCCATTAAAATTACAGTTAGCAAAATCATTGCTGTGTTGGCAATATACATGTTTCTTTTAAGGGTAATTCTTACACCTATTATAATAAGAGCGATAACAAGAACTACATAAAATAGCACTCCTGAGTTATATGGCATTCCAAATCCGTTAATAAATAGTAGCTCAAACCACGATGCTACTTTAACAAACCCAGGAATAATAAGATACATTATTGATGCTAGAATAATTACAGAGGTTGACAGAGCAATAATAACCCCTTTCTTTGTTGGGGTGTATCGTCTGAAATATATAACCATAACAATTGCAGGAATGGCAAGTAAGTTAAGAAGGTGAACACCTATTGATAATCCCATTAGGTAAGCAATAAGCACTAACCAGCGATTTGCGTATTTTGTTCCGTAGGCGTTGTCCCACTTTAGTATTGCCCAAAATACAATTGCGGTAAATAGCGACGATGTTGCATAAACTTCGCCTTCTACTGCCGAAAACCAAAAGGTATCGGAAAAAGTAAAAGCAAGAGCACCAACCACTCCACTACCAAAAATTGTTATTAATTGAGCTGTCGAGAAATTATCTGTCTCTTTATAAATGCGTCGTGCAAAGAAAGTTATTGTCCAAAATAAAAACATAATTGTAAAAGCACTGGCCAAGCCCGACATTGCATTTACCATTAAAGCAACTGTTGAAGTGTCGGTAGCAAACATAGCGAAGAAGCGAGCTAATAGAAGGAAAAAGGGTGCTCCAGGAGGATGACCAACCTCTAATTTAAAAGCTGCAGAGATAAATTCGCCGCAGTCCCAAAAGCTAGCAGTAGACTCTATTGTACTTAAATAAACAAAAGCCGAAACCATAAAAACTGCCCAGCCCAATATGTTATTTAGTTGTGTAAATTTTTTCATGTATACGATGTTAAAACGTTGCTAATTTGAAACCAACGAAAATATAACTTATTAGTTGGATTAAAAAATATTTAACAAGTAATAACATGTTCATTTGGCTTGCTATGTGATGCTCTTTATACTCAATTGTGTTTTGTTTATAAAATAAACTTATAATTAAGTAACCAAATACCTGAATTAATCGTTTAATGTTTATTAGTTGGTTAACTTGTAATATAATAATGTGTTACTAATAAGCGCGAAACATGAAACAAATAAGGTATTATCTAATTTTTACTGTATTTATTCTTACCTCTGTTTTGAGTAGTTCTATTTTTGCTCAGTATGGATATGTATGCGATAAGCAAAAAAGTTTAATTGAAATTAAAGGAACCTCAACTCTTCACGATTGGGAAATGTTTGCTAAGGAATTTTCCTGTTCGTTTACTACTGACAACGAAAATCTCAAAGATTCAGAGATTATTGCTGTAAGTTTTAACTCTTTAGTCGAAAAAATTACGAGCGATAATAGCCTAATGGATTCAAAAACTCGTAAGGCATTAAAAAGTGACAAATATCCTGTTATTGACTATGAATTTTTGTCGCAAAAAAAGCTTTCTGTTTTAAATAATAACATTAGTGGGGAAATTAACGGAATGTTTACCATTGCTGGAAAGACTAAAGGTATTCCAATAGCTTTTACAGGCAAGATTATTGGTGAAAATAGTGTGTCAATTAAGGGTGAAGTATCGTTTTTGATGACAGAATTTGATGTTCAACCTCCTTCTGCTCTGCTTGGTACAATAAAAGCAGGCGACAAAGTTACTATTCTATTCGATTTTACTTTTGATAGAAAGCAAATTTCTAACTAATATCTATAATTATGAAACGAATCACATTATTACTGGCATTCATATCGCTTTTATTGACTATAAATGCACAGGTTTTTGAAGAACCAAAACTTAATGATGAATTTGAAAAAGTTAAAGTAAGTGTTGGTGGCGATTTCACGCTTCAGTTTCAAGCTTTAAGCCACGAGGCTGATGCAGTTACTCTTATTCCTTTGGGAAATAACTTTAATTTACCTACTGCAAACTTTACTCTTTCGGCAATGCTTGCAAAAGGGGTAAAAGTTAATCTTACAACTTATCTATCGTCGCGTCACCATAACGAGGCATGGGTAAAAGGAGGCTATTTAATTATGGATAGATTGCCTTTTGCTTCAGAAGGATTTTTAAATGACCTCATGGATAATGTTACAATTAAAGTAGGTGTTGATGAAATTAACTATGGTGATGCTCATTTTCGTAGATCAGACAATGGTAATACAATAAGAAACGCTTTTGTTGGAAATTACATTATGGATGCATATACTACAGCTCCTGCGGCCGAAATTTATTATCGAAAAGATGGTATTTTAGGTATGTTGGGTCTTACTACAGCTGCTTTAAAACCTTCGGTGGCCGGAAAAGATGGTGCTAATTTTGTTGAAGACAATGCTGCCGATGATTTGGGAGTTTATTTAAAAGGAGCATACGATAAACAGGTGAATGATATGCTTCGTTTGCGTGGTGCTGTTTCTGTTTACTATGTTGGAAGCCACCCTCGTGGAACTTTGTATGGTGGTGATAGATCGGGCTCTAGATATTACTTGGTAATGAACGACGAATCAATGGCTACAGCACTTGATATTACTAGTAATGCTTTTTCGGGTCGTTGGGGTCCTGGTTCGCATAATAAGCTTACTGCTATAATGTTTAATGCTTTTGCAAAGGTTAAGTTTTTCGAGCTTTTTGGAACCTTCGAATCGGCAACAGGAACATATAGCAACGACAATGAATTTGCTTTTTCGCAATTTGCTATTGAAGGACTTTTTAGATTTGGAAAAGACGAGAGTTTTTTTGTTGGGGGTCGTTACAATGTTGTTAATGGCGATAAAGATACAAATACCGATGGAGGCAAACAGTCGGTTAACCGCTTTCAAGCTATAGGTGGATGGAAAATTACAAACAATATTGTTTCAAAGCTTGAGTATGTTAATCAAACATACAACCATTTTACTGAGTATGGCGACAATGCAGGCTTCAAAGGGATTATGTTTGAAGCAACTATCTCGTTTTAAGAATAAATTGCTATTAAATAAAACAACAGGTCGAGCATATTACTCGGCCTGTTGTTTTATGATGTATGCTTAGTTACAGTTTCATTCTTAAGAAATTGGAAAACTCAAAATAAATAGAGACAATAAATTGCCTAGGGCGCAAATTGTACGATGTTTCAACAAGCGAGATATCTGTGTTGTTATATTTTATAATTCTTGATTCGTTGAAGAGGTTATTGCATTTAAAATAAACTGTTTTAACCTGTAGCGGCGTTCTTTTGTAATTGTATTAGCCTGTTTTGTGAATTGTTTATTGTCTGTTTATGTTAAAATACCGTGCGTAGTAATTGTTTGTTTTGTGTATGTACCGTTTGTTTTGTTTTTTGGTAAGTGTATGGTTTAGCAATGGGTGGTGGTGATATTTTTTTACCAGCTTTTTATTAAAAAAACAAACCCTAGCTTTTGTATGGCTAGGGTTTGTTTTCCTTTGTTAATAGTTAATTATTCTTGGGTAGTAGCTGTAGCACTATTGTTTTTGCGCTTAAGGTATAGTTTACGGCTATAGTCGCTGCGGTAACCTTTAAGTCTGGTTTCGTCTTTCCAGAAAGCAAACTTGCCACATTCGCGTACCTCTTCGGTAAGTCGTTTAACGAAAGTGTAAGCTTTATCGCGGTTTATTTTACTCTCGCTTGTACTGTTGCGTTCGCTATTAGCTTTAGCTAAGAGGTTTCCCATTTCAGTTGCCATAGTACCAGCTTTTGTTACTAACGAGATGTCGGCATTTACAGGTGTTAGTAAGCTGCTGTTCTTTTGTCCTATTAAACAAAGACCGTGTAAGTCTTCAATAAGATTAGAGTTACTAATGCCATCTTGTATTTCGGCAACAAGTTTAAGCAGATTAGGCTCGTTTCTGAAAGCATACTTATAAATATGTATCAGTTCTTCGCGTAAATCGAATGCCGCTGGCGATTTTTGTTTCCACTCTTGCGAATAGGTATCGCCTGATTCAATCTCGTTTTTCCAAATGCTCTCGGCTGTTAATAGGGCGTCGCTTGCATTTAGTAAATCGTCTATCGATTCTGCTTTCATGCCTTTACTTATAAGGATATCCTTATCGTTGGTTGACCAAAAATGCAGTGTGCGTGCTTCGCTGGCCACTATGTCTACTGGAATGCCTATAGTAACTATATCTTCCATACTAATAGCCTTGAATTTTTCTAGCATCTGCAAATAAACTTCTGAATAATTCATTGATACTTTGGTTTGTAAATTTTATTGTTATTACAAATTACAAAGGCGTTATTATAATGTCAATAGGTATATAATATTTTTTTTAATTTTTTTTTAAAAAAGTTTTAGCTGGTATATTATTGTAGTGAATGTATTGTTGTTATTAGTTGAATAATTAAGTTGTAAAGCTGTTTTTATATGCTTTTGTGTATTAATGGGGTGAAATTTTTTGTCGAAAAGAAAAAAAAAGCTCTTAGAAGGCAAAAAAACCTCTTAGGCTGTGTGAAAAGTCTCTTAGACAGGTAAAATTTTCTCTTAGGTTGTGTAAAAAGTCTCTTAGGTAGAAAAATTTTCTCTTAGGCTGTGTAAAAAGTCTCTTAGGTGGCATAAAATGTTCTTAGGCCTTATAAATAGATAGTTTTTTTTATAATGTGTTTGTTTTTTTTACAATATCTAATTAATAGTATGTGGTATATAATGCTTTGTATTATCTGTTTATATAAACGGTGTTTAAGCTAAATGTTGCAACTAGTAATAGTTATGTGTTAAACACTATAAATTGTGTATGCTACATATTTTTTATCTTTGTGGTATGAATTATTTTCCTTTTACATACGACGAACCATTGTTTCGTCCACCAAGCGAGGCTTATTCGCTAATATTTCAGGTTACAATTGGTTGTTCGTGGAATAAATGTGCCTTTTGCGAGATGTATTCAACCAAGCAATTTAGAGCACGAGCCGAGCAAGATGTTTTTGGCGAGATAGATTCGTTATCTGAATATGCTGGCGATATTAAGAAAGTGTTTTTAGGCGATGGTAATGCTTTTGTTTTATCGCACGAAAGGCTAAACCGCATTATGGATAAGCTAAATAGTGTTTTTCCTAAGTTAAATAGAGTGTCGGCTTATGCTTCGTCGCGCGATATATTAGCTAAAACCGACCACGAGCTTAAAAGTTTGGCCGATAAGGGTCTTAAGTTTTTGTATGTAGGCGTAGAGTCGGGCGACGACGAACTGCTTACCGCTATAAATAAGGGCGAGACATATAATTCTACTGTTGAGGCATTGCAAAAAGCCCGACGTGCTGGTATGAAGCTGTCGGTAATGATTCTTAATGGGCTAGGAGGTAAGCACTATTCGCAGCAACATGCAATTAATTCGGCAAAGTTGATTAACGAGGTACAACCCGAGTTCTTGTCGACTCTGGTATTAAGCTATCCGCATGGCGAGAAACATTTTACCGATAAATTTAATGGAAAATTTGAGCCTCTAGACACATTTGGGTTGATAGCCGAGATGGGACTTTTTATAGGTAATCTGGAATTAGAGAATACTGTTTTTAGAAGCGATCATGCTTCGAATTATTTAATCCTAAAAGGTAATTTAAATCGCGATAAGCAAAAATTAATACAACAAATAAATCAGGTGTTAAACGATCCGAAGAATGCAAAGCTGCGTCCGGAATGGATGCGTGGTTTATAGAGTTTTTGCTTGCAATGTTTTTGTGTAGGGTGCAATTATTCTTTAATAATGCACTTATATTATTACTGCAGAGTATTTATTTATGAGTATTTATTGAGTGAATTTTCTCTGTAATAATATGTTTTATCTTATAGGCAGTTAATAATACTATATTGTACACCCTTGGTTTTATATTGGGGTTAAAATGTGTTGTGTAAACAGGGTTGTTTATTAATACTTGGTTTATAGTGTTTTGGTGAAGGCTGCTAATGCTCTTTTTCCAGGCAGAAATTCTCTCGGGGTTAGCTTCATCCGATACATTTTTGTGGTTTTTTAGTGTAAACCGAGGAATAAAATTGTAGTCAATTAGTTCTTTGGCTTTAGGTGTATTTGTAATGTTTAAGAAAGAGGCTATGTTGTTTAATGAATTATTGAAAGAGGTAATTAGTTGGTTGTAAAATATCTCTTTAACATTTGAGTTGGGCTCGTACGATGTTAATATATTCCACAACATTGCCGTAGTATATGGATTGTTGTTAAAGCCAGCCTTTTTTTGCGACACAAAACAGGCACGAGGGTCGCGAATAAGTCGTATTATTTTATGTTTGTTAACAAGTGATGAGTGAAGGTAGTTAACCTCGAATCCTTTCATTAAACATAGTTTTGTTTCAGGGTTTTTTCGAAGGCAGTATAGCTCTAAAAGTTTTAAGAATATCTTATAGTTGTTCTCTTGGCATATTGCAAGTTCTATTTCTTGTATAGTGAAGTCCCACTGATTTAGTTTTTTGTTTTTGTTAAAAGCGTTAAGCAATTTTTGTGAATCGAAAATTGTGTGTTCGTTGCTATTTTTTAGCAAAAGAGCAAAAAGTAACTCGCCTTCGGGACATACAGTAACACCATCCAGTTTATTTAAATTAGAAAGAAGAAATGTTGATCCGCTTCGGTCGATATATGTTATAAAAGCAAATTGCATTGCTCTAGATGTGCTATTAACAGCTTCTGTAGCTGTAATAGGTAATGGGTAGTTGTATTTTTTTATCTGTTGAAACTCTTTTAGTAGCTCCCTATTTCCCTCTTTATAATAGTTTGATATGTAATTGCATAAATTGGTTCCTAAATATTGTTTGGCCGTCTGTTTTTTAGTCTTTTCCGACCCTAAATTGTTAAGTAATCGTCGTTTGGCCGACTGAATTAAGTTTGCTAAAAACTGTGGTTTTATATTTCTGGTAAAACTGTTTATTTTGCGGAATATCTCTAGCTCCTTGGGCGATAATTTTCTGTTATGAACCTTATTGTAATTTAGTTGTCCAGAGTATTCGAGCTTTAATTCTTGTAAAAAGCTATCAACAAACAGCTCTTGGTTGTTACTAAAATCTTCGTAAAAGAATATGCGAACCTTTTCTTTCGCAAAAAACTGTCTGAAGCTTGAAATTGTTTTGTAATAGTTGTGCGATTCTCTGTCGCGAGTTCCTTTTGGTCGCTTAAAAAAATCGTCGGGCTTAAGTTTTCCTCCCCATTTAATAAATTGCGAATAGTTGGAGACAACTTTTTCTAATTGGTTCCTAACAAAGATTACAACTTCGGCATCGGGAAATATTTCGGCTAAATATTCGGGGCTATTTGCTATTTTATTATCCGACGATAAGATACGTTCGTCGCTAAATAGTATTGTATTGTTAATAGAGTTTTCTATTATCTCTTTGGCTTTGTTTTTCGAGTTATTAAGTAATTGTTCCGAAAACAGATTCCATGTTTGTTCGGTATCTATATAATCAACATTTAATAATTTAGGGAAAAGTTCTTTTTGCAACCAAGTAGAGGCTGTTTTATGGAAGCCTATGTGTATAATAACTCGTTTCTTCATACAATTAGCAAGGTTACAAAATATTTTCAGTAAAAATAATTATTAATATCTGATTATGGGTTATTTGTTATTGTTGTACCGATGTATAGCTACAAATATTGTATAACTAAAAGAGGGTTAATTGGCTATAATACTGTATTGATTGTTATAATAAATCAATTATATTTGTCACGTACAAAATATGTATAAAATCTTTCGTTACACATAGATAAATAATACTTCCAGATATGAACCGATTGTTAATTGTAATCGCACTATTCTTTATTTTTGTTGCCAATGGTTTTTCGCAACAAGCTAACTGGTGGATTAATGTTGATAGCCCTTTTATTGAGGCTCGCGAAACTGTAGTAGATTCAAATGGCGATATTATTTCTGTATTTACATATAAGGAGAATGTTAAAATAACACACAGCAACTCTTTGTTTGCCGAAATTAATCATACTTCAATAAACGATTTAACAAATAAGAATACTGTTATTGCAAAATTTAGCAAAGCTGGTGATATTATTTGGTATAGGTTTATTGATTCTACTGGCGACGATATTTGTAAGTCGGTTGATGTTGATGCCGATAATAATGTTTATTACGCTTCGGTATTAAGTGGTGATATTACCGACGAAAATGGTGAAAACCTATCGGGTGATGGTGGCGACGTTTATCTTTGTAAGTATTCACCATTAGGTAATTTACAATATTCTAAAATTCTTGTTACAGGAGACAATAAGCAGTATCCAACTCAATTAAAAATTTGCAATGGCGAATTAATAATGGTTGGTTGGGCAAAGGTTGAAGCTAAATTTGTTAACGGAGCAACAACTATTGATGAAGTTATTCCTACAGGTGTTTCAAACTTTATAGCTAAGTTTTCATTAGATGGTAATTATATCTCGCATAAGAGTTTTATCTCAACAAAAGGAGCCGACAGAATTACTTCGTTTGCACCACGACGCGATTTTAATGGATTTGTTTTAGGATTAAATAATAGTGGAGTAGTAAATATTAATGGAACAGATTATACAGCTACAAATAAAGAGATTTTATTCTTTGAGGTTAATAATAATCTTGTACCACAATGGGTACGATCGATAAAAACTACCGAACCTTTTGGTAATACTATTACCGACATTAATTTTGATAATAATAATAACCTTTATTTGGTTGGAGGAGTTTGTAATAATAGTGAAATATCAAATGGTGGAATACCAGTTGCAATTACTGGAATTGATGGTGTAAAGCAAGACAAATTTATAGCAAAATTTACGCCAGCATATAATTTTACTTGGATAAAAACTTTTGGAGGTTTTGGTAATGATTATTTTACCTCTATATCGTTTAACGATAACTTTATTACTCTTGGTGGCGAGAGTAATGCTGCATATACTGTTGATGGAAAAACAATAGGAAGTAATGGTAATTTTGATGCCGATGTAATTTCGTTAGATTACGATGGATTGTTTATTGATGGTTACTATTATTATGGACTAAACGTAGAAAAAGGTTTCGATGCTTATATGTATGCCGACAACACATCGTTATTTACTATCCATAGTTTTAGTTCTACAATAAATTTAGGTAATAACCAGGTTGTTACTCCTGTAAATATGAGCGCGTTGATAATAGATAGAGGAATGCCTCTTTCTGCTCGCTTAATTGATAAAAAAAATATTGACTGTTTTGGTAATAATAATGGAAGAATAGAAGTTGAAGCACAATTTGGTAGTGGTAAATACTTCTATTTATGGCGTAAAAATGGTGTTGTTTTAACAGGTCAAACAACAAATATTATAGAAAATCTTAGTGCAGGTAACTATTCGTTGCAATTAAAAGACGACGCAGGTAATATTGTTTTGTATGATTATCTTATTACCGAGCCACAGCAGCTTGAAGTAACCGCTATTATGGATACTATTGAGTGTAATGGCGACAGAGGTTACATTGTGGCCGATGTGTCGGGAGGAACAAAGCCTTATAGCTATTCTTGGACAAAATTGAATGATGCTGCATTTACGGCAGACACAAAATTGGTTTCGGCAATTACTGCTGGCGAGTATTTTGTATCGGTTGTTGATAAAAATAATTGTGCTAAAAATAATTTGTCGATAGTATTGGATGAGCAAAAGGATATAACTATTACATCAAATGTAGTTTTACCAACAAATGCTACTTCAACTGATGGATCTATTTCGATAACCGATGTAAATCCTGATATTTTAATTGATAATAAAACGGCTGTTGATTATTCGTATTTATGGAAAGACAATAATCAAACAACCGATGCCTCTTTAACAAACCTTTCGGGTGGAAAATATTATGTTACATTAACTCAAAATGTAACAGGTTGTACCAAAGACTTTACTTTTGATTTAGGTCAGTACCCAATTAACGTTGTTGAGCAAAAAAATGTATCGTGTAATGGAATGTCTGATGGTAAATTAACTATTTCGGCAACGTTTGGCGATAAAAATTACACCTATAAGTGGTTAAAAGATGGTGTTGAGATGGTAGGTGCTGATGAGGCTACTGTTGATAACCTATCGGCAGCAAAATATTCTGTTACAGTTACCGATGGAACAGGAATAGAATCAATTTCGGAGTACGAAATAATTGAACCTACACCTATTGTTGCCAATATTACAGCATTGGATATAAATTGCTTTGGTACTACAGGTAGAATTCTTACCGAAGTGTCGGGTGGAACACCAAAATATAATTATAGCTGGACAAAAACAGGTGATGCAGGATTTGTTAGTCCCCAGCCTAACTTATTAGATGTAGATGCGGGTACTTACTCGTTAAAAGTTACTGATAATAGTGGCTGTGAACATGTTGTTAACGATATTGTGTTAAATCAGCAGGATGATATTACTATTGTTGCTTCAACTGTTGACCCAACAAACTTTTTAACAGCAGATGGATCGATAACTATAGACGAAACACAAACATTACCTGCAACATTAAAAGATGGTACTCCTGTAACATACTCGTACAAGTGGTTACATGATAATGGAACATCATCGAGTTCGCTTTCTGGTGTAAGCGGAGGGACTTACTTTGTTGAAGTAACCCAGAATGAGACAGGATGTGTTAAATCGTTTGAATTTAAGATTGGTGTATTTGAAATATTAATGAGCCAGCTTACAAATGTGAAATGTTCTGGTGGAAATAGTGGAGCATTGTCGGCACAAGCGTATGGAGTAAAAGCCCCATATTTATACACAGTTACAAGTAATGGTAATAATATTATTGTTAGTCAACCTGAGGTTAATTTAACCGACTTAGTTAGTGGTGTTTATTCTGTTACCGCTACCGATGCCGATGGAAAAATTGCCTTTGCCGATTTTACTATTACCGAACCAGAACAATTAAAAGTTAAAATAACTGCTAATACAATTGGTTGCTATGGCGGAGAAGGCGAAATATTAACAGAGGTTTCTGGTGGTGTTAAACCTTATAATTATAGCTGGAGTAAAACCGACGATGTTTCTTTTTCTGGTACATTAGCAAATATTTATCATGTTAATGCAGGAGAATATTCGCTTAAAGTGACCGATAATAATTTGTGTGAACAGACTATTAGTAGTATTACACTTGTTCAGCAGAAAGAGATTCATATTTCGGCAACATGGGTTGATCCTACAAATTATATTACCGCCGACGGATCGATTACAATAGACGAAAGTCTTACAGAACCAGCTAATCTTGCTGATGGAACTCCTGCAACTTATTCGTATAAATGGTTAAATGGCAATGGAGGAGCATCTAGTTCGCTTTCTGGTGTTGGCGGAGGAACTTATTTTGTTGAGGTGACTCAAAACGAGACTGGTTGTACAAAAGCTTTTGAATTTGAGTTAGGTAAATACGAAATAATAGCAACAACTGTTAAGAACCTGAAATGTTTTGGTGATAATAGTGGCGTTTTAGTTGCTAAAGCTTATGGAGGTAAACCTTCTTATTTATATACAGTAACATTTAATGGTACAACAAATATTATAGAGAATCAACCAGAGGTTAATCTTGAATATATTGCCAGTGGAACTTATAAAGTTATTGCCACCGATAGCCAAGGTAATGTAGTAGAGTCAGAAGAGTATCTTATTACACAGCCCGACGAAATTATTATTGATAAGACTATTAACTCTGTTAAATGTTCTGATGTTTCTAGTGTAGATCTTAATGTTACAGGCGGAGGGAAGTTCTATAATGTTGAATGGTATAATTCGGTGACTAATAAAACATACTCGGGTTTTAAAGTAGATGAACTTAAAAGTGGTGTTTATTATATTTTAGTTGAAGATCAGAATGGATGTTCTTCAAAAGCTGTGGTAGATGTTACTAATGTAACTAAAGTAGAGATAGGAGATGTTGTTCGTGTTAATCCAACCGATTTAGATAATCCTAATGGCCAAATTACTGCTCAGTTAACCTATCCAATAGATCTTGTAACATATAAATTACAGGTTTCGGAATATGGAGCCGATTATAGAGACCTTGCTGAGAATACTACAGGCGAATTTACTGGATTGAAAGCTAATAATTATAAAATTATTGCTACAAGTGCCGACGGATGTGAGGATATTGAGTACAAAGAGTTAGTTATTGATTCGGAAAAGATAAAAATATACAACGCCTTTACTCCAAATGGAGACGGAATAAACGATACCTGGACAATAGAAAATATTGAAAGATTCCCAGAGTGTGTTATTAATATTTATAACTCTTGGGGGCTAGAAGTATTTCATACCGAGGGGTATTCTACACCATGGAATGGAACAAGAAATGGTAATAAGCTTCCTGCAGGAGTTTATTATTACTCTATAAAGCTTGATAATTCAAAACCATTAACAGGATCGCTAACAATAATTTTATAATTGTTGAAATTGAAAGATAATAAAACCACAAAATTATGATAAAAAGACTCACCATAATATCTATTGTTTTTATTTTAGGATGTATTTCGCTTAAGGCACAGGGCGTTGAGCTAAGTAACTACTATTTGTACGATAAGTATGTTATTAATCCAGCTTCGGCAGGTGATCTTTCGTATCAGCCAATAGTTATATCTCTTAGAAAGCAGTGGGCAGGTATAAGCGATTCGCCACTGTCGCAAACTATTTTTTCGCATAAGAAATTTAGCAATAATGTAAATGTAGGTATTAAACTTTTTAACGATTCGTACGGTGTTTTAAATAAAACAGGTGGCGAGCTTACTTATGCTTACAATTTATCGATAAATCCAAAGAATAACACATTTGTTAGTTTTGGTCTTTCGGCTATAGTATTTCAGAAAGGTATTAACTATTCGAAACTAATGGTTGAAAGAAGCGAAGATCCGTTGATAAATGAGAGTAATAAATCTATAATATCGCCCGATTTTGGTCTTGGAGTAGTATATCATACACGAACTTTCGAAGGAGGAATCTCGTTACCTCGTAGTTTTTTGTTTAAAAGCGATATTAATGGCGAAGGGCTTATGGATTTTAGAGAAGATAGAGAGTTTCTTTTTCATGGTAGTATGAAATTTGATTACGATAAAAAATCTGTTCTTATTCCTACAGGTCTTGTTAGAGTTCAGAGTAATGGCCTAACACAATTAGATTTGTCGTTATTATATCAGTATAATAATATGATTCATGCAGCATTAACTTACCGCACAACCGACTCGTTTTCTATTACAGGAGGTGTTGACACAAAATATATAACTGTTTTTTACTCATTTAATATGGGATTAAATCAATTATCGTCAAATTCGCTTGGTTCGCACGAGTTAATGTTGGCATATAAATTCGATTCGGGAAATAGTAAATCGTCAGGCTCACGAAAATCATTTGGCAGAAGACGTTAATTATAAAGTTTGCCTTTAATTTAGTAGATTTGTGACTGTCAATTTCTCATTTTAATTAGTTGTAACAATGAATGTACTAATATTAGGTTCTGGTGGTCGCGAACATGCTTTTGCATGGAAAATTTCTCAAAGTCCAAAGTGTTCAAATCTTTTTATTGCACCAGGAAATGCTGGTACGCACAATATAGGCACTAATGTAAATATCAATATTACCGACTTTGACGCCATTAAGCTCTTTGTTGTTAGTAACAATATTGAAATTGTAGTTGTTGGGCCCGAAGATCCACTTGTAAAAGGAATAACAGACTTTTTTAATAACGATGCAGATTTAAAAGATGTTTGTATTGTTGGACCATCAAAAGATGGAGCTTTGTTAGAAGGCAGTAAGGACTTCGCAAAAGAGTTTATGTTTCGACATAATGTGCCAACAGCTCGCTATAAAACTTTCACCAAAGAAATATTAACTCAAGGGTATCAATTTTTAGAAGAATTAAAACCCCCATTTGTATTAAAGGCCGACGGTTTAGCCGGAGGAAAAGGTGTTCTTATTATTGATAGTCTTGACGAGGCTAAAGAGTCTCTAAAAGACATGTTAACAGGTAAGTTTGGTCAGGCATCAAACAAAGTTGTTATTGAAGAGTATTTGCACGGTATAGAAGTTTCATATTTTGTATTGTCTGATGGCAAAAACTTTGTTCTTCTTCCAGAAGCTAAAGATTATAAACGCATTGGTGTTGCCGATACAGGATTAAATACCGGTGGAATGGGCGCTGTTTCGCCAGTTCCTTTTGCTGATAGCGAGTTTACTCAAAAAGTTATCGATAGAGTAGTAAAGCCAACAATTGATGGTTTACAAAAAGATGGAATTGATTACCGTGGCTTTATCTTTATTGGTTTAATGAATGTTGATGGCAACCCGTTGGTTATTGAGTATAACGTAAGAATGGGTGATCCGGAAACAGAAGTTGTTTTACCAAGAATTAAGAGCGATTTCCTTGACTGTTTATATTCGTTAAAAGACCAGAGTTTAAATACTAAGAGCTTTGAGTTAGATCCGAGATTTGCAACAACAGTTATGCTTGTATCTGGTGGCTATCCAGAAGCATACGAAAAAGGAAAAGAGATAACAGGTGTTGAAAAAGTAGATCAATCGACTTTAGTTTTTCACGCAGGAACAAAATTGGTTGACAATAAAGTTATTACCGATGGAGGGAGAGTGATCTCTATTACTGGATATGGTGATACTATTCAAGATGCTGTTTCAAAATCGTTTGAAGCTGCTAATACAATACAATTTGAAGGTAAATACTTTAGAAATGATATTGGTAAAGATTTGATTTAATGATTTATAATATTTTAGATAACGAAAGAGTAAGAGGAGGCATATTAATTGTGCTCCTTTGCTCTTTATTGTGGTTTTATCCTTTTTTTCTTGACGACTTTCAAATTAATTACTCTTTCTCGGTTACTAAATTGGATGCATTTTTTAATTGGTTTGGTGAAGAGTATCGTCTTTTATCATCATTTTTATCATTCGTTACCTGCTTAGTTATTAGTTTTTCAATTAGTACCCTATTAATAAAGAATCTTATTGTTTCTCAGCGAACACATATTCCTGCATATATTGCAATGCTCACCTTTTGTTCGTTAAATCATTTAACCTATTTCAATTCTTCTCATATAATATTGCTATTATTAATAGCATTAATACATATAATATTCTCGACATATAAAGTTCCGAATGTTTTATCTAAGATATTTGTTGTAGGTGTTATTACAGGAGTTATTTCGACTCTAGATTTTGGCCTTTCGTTTTTATTATTGGCTGTTCTTTTAAGTTTGATGTCTGTTAGAACACTTTCGTTAAGAGAATTATTAGTTACACTATTTGGTTTTTTAACACCCATCTATTTTATCTTCTCGTTTCTGCTAATTTTCTCTGGAGATTATTTAGGCTTTTTAAATAACCTTATTCAGAATAGTTTTAGCCTTGATATTATTTCGAAAGGAATTGATTTTTCTCTTGAAAACACTTCTATATTTTTTATGGCAATATTGGCTGTAATATCATATACTAATATATTGCTGTTTAAACCAGTAAATAAGATTAAGCAATCGAAATTTGGGGTTCTTACATCGGTAATATTTATTTGTTTTCTCTTAATGTTTGCTTTTCATACAGATATTAGAATTATATCATACATTGCTCTTCCATCTGTTATAATTGTATC
>JAFGOQ010000043.1 GCA_016926405.1 Bacteroidales bacterium | reverse complement strand
TTAGTAACATCATCGGCTTGCGATGTTTCGGCAGCACTATTTGTCCATTGAATATTAAAAGGCTCTACACCATTAGTAATTGTAAGACTTATAGATCCATTATCACTACCAAAACAAGGTTGATTAGCAGTACCTTCAACTTTGAAAGTTGTAAGAATTATGTTTGTAGGATCGGAGGCACAACCATTTTCGTCAATAGCAAATGCTTGATAATCTTTACCAAGTAAATTTTGGAAAATATACTCTGTAGAAAAAACTGCATTACCATTAATAATTGTTGCAGGAACATCGTCAACTTTCTTTAAAGAGAATAGGTAATTACCTGATCCACCAGTAGCTGTTGTTTTTATTTCGCCATTACTAGCCAACTCATCTGTTAAAGGAGAAACAACTTCGGCAAAAGCAACAACTTTTGTAGGCTGAGTAACTTCGTATTTAAAAGTTGCATTACAACCAGCAGCATCAACTACTGAAGCAGTATATTCACCAGCAAGTAATTTGTCAATTTTAGTAATATCAGCAATGTTGTCTTGAATAACGTCGGCAGCAAGAGAAGCAGAACTCCAAGTAACTTGATAAGGAGCTGTACCTCCACCAATAGTTATTTCTACTGAACCATTCGATTCTCCGAAGCAATTATTATTAATTACAGTCTCTGTAGAAGTAATTTCGGCTGGCTGTCCAACAGTAATCTCTTTTGTAACAACATCTCCATTAGACTCTGTAACCGTAACAATATAATCTCCAGCAGGAAGATTATCTAAACTATCGTTATGATCTGGATAATTATTATGTAGAGTATTTATTGGTTTACCATCGGGCTTAATAAAATACGAATAATTAAAAGGAGCTTTTCCACCTTCAACTAAAACCGAAATTTTACCATTTGATTCGCCAAAACACTTAACGTCATCGGCCGAAAGAGTTATTTTAAATGGCTCTAAAGTAAAATCTAAAGTAATATCGCTACAACCATTAGCATCGGAAACATGAACTGTATATTCTCCAGCAAGAAGACCAGTAAATAAAAATTCTGAAGTATTAGCAGGAGCAGGAATCACAAGTGCAGGAGCATCTGTTTTATCTAAAGAAACTATAAATGAGTTAACACCACCAGTAACTTTAACAAACATCTCACCATCGGCAGTTGTTTCTCCCTTAGGATACTTTTTAACTTGAGCTTCAATTATTATTTGTTCTGGCGAAGAAAGCACTATTAAATCAGAATCAAACGAACAATTATTCTCATCGGTAACAGTAACTGTATAATTACCAGCAGCAAGATTATCAAATGTTCCATTATCTTGTGCAGCACCACCGTTTATTTTATAATTAAGATTGCCTGTACCACCCTCGGCAACAACAACAATTTTACCATTAGCCGAAGTAAAACACAAAGGATTTTGAGCCACCACACTTGTTATTACAATTGGAAGTGGAGCTGTAATTGTAACCTCTTGCATAGTGATACATCCGTTTGCATCCTTAACATACACTTCGTATTTTCCACCATCAAGGTTATTAAATTCGCGACTTGTTGTATAATTAACTCCATCAATTGAGAATTGATAAGGACCAACACCACCACTAGCTTTAACAAATATTTTTCCTTGTTTGTCACCCGCACAACTTGTAGGCAAGAAATTGGTAACATTAATATAGTCGAAAACTAATTCTGAAGGCTGAGTAATAGCAATTTGCTTGGTATGCATTACTGTACATCCCGACTCGTCGGTTACATAAATATCGTAATCACCAGCAGGCAGATTTTCGAAAATACCAGTAGTGTTATTTAAACTCACTGGTCCATCGATATAATAAGTGATAGCGAACTCGCTGGTTGCTGTAAAAATAATTTCCCCTTCTAAATTACCATTACAAGAAAAAATATTCTTAGAGTTAACAGTTCTAATTTTCAAACCATTTAAAGGTTCTGTTACCACAACTGTTTGTGCAAAAATACAACCATTAGCATCTTTAACAGCTATAATATAATCGTTTGCCTGAAGTCCATCGAAGAAGTTATTTATTACAAAAGGTTTATAGTCGATACTATATTCGTATGGAGCAGTACCACCTGTAGGATTTACAGTAATTGTTCCGCTATTATCGTTTTTACAAATTACGTTTGTTACATCAAATGTTGCGATAAGCTTTTCTGGCTGAGTTACTGTTAAAGAAACAGTTTCGGACATACATCCATTTGCATCTTTAATAATTACTTGATAATCGCCAGCAGCAATATTATCGATTAATCCATCGGTAAAATTAAAATTAGCTCCACCATCAATTGAAACTTGGAAAGGAGCCACTCCACCAGAAACAACAGTTGCCAAAATCTGACCATTAGCATCACCAAAACAAGAAGCATTTTTCTGAACAACAGCAGTAGAGATAAGTTTTTCAGGTTGAGTTAATGTAATATTTTCGGTAAGATTAGTACATGTAGCTATATCGGTAACTTTAATTGAGTAAGTACCTATTGAAAGATTATCGAATGATTTAGATTCGTTTTCTAAAACATTTTCAAGTTTAGCAACTTCGGCAGAAGCCATATCAAATAACTGAACAGTATAAACAGCTGTTCCTCCACTGATGCTAAATTGAATAGATCCATTACTCGATTCAAAACAACTTAAATTATTAACTGTTGGAACCAAAACAATTGGCTGAGGTTGAGTAATAACAATATCAGTATACTCTTTCTGACATCCATTATCGTCAACAACCTTTATTTTATATGTATCGGCAACAAGATCAACAAAGATATCCTCGGTTGCCTCAGCAAAATTATTTCTTGTTAAAATGGTAGCACCTGCACTATTCAAAAGATCAACTGAATATAGAGGAGTTCCACCAGAAACCTCAAAGGCTATTCGTCCATTATTACCAGCATTACACGAAACATTATCGACACTGTTAAGCTTAATAACAATTGGAGCTGGCTGATCAACCACTACAGGAAACTCTTTTTCGCAAAGCTTAGCATCAACAACTTTAATAGTATAATTACCAGCTGAGACAGCAGAAAATTCAAGTAATTCGGCTTGGTTTACACTAGTAAGTTGAGCATATTGCGATCCATCTTCTTTTAAAAGGAATACATTATATAAAGGTGTTCCACCGATAATATTAAAAACTATTTTTCCATCGGCATTGCTAAAACACAATGGTTTAATTGTATTTAACCCTGTTAAAGCTATTTCAGCAGGCTGATTAACTGTATAATTTACAACTATCTCACAATTATTAACATCTAATATTTTTACAGAATACGACTGAGCAGTAAGATTTGTAAAAGTTGTTTTAGCATTCTCGGCAACACCACTTTCTGTTTTGGTAATAGCACCACCTGTTAACTCTAATACATAAGGAGCCGTTCCGCCTGTAACAGTAATCTCAATCTCACCATTATCTCCTTGGAAACATGAAGCATCGGTAATTACACGATCAACTGTAAAGCTATTTGGCTCAGTTAATGTATACGATTTTGATATTTGACATCCAACAGCATCTGTTATTAAAACATTAAACAGTCCCGATTCAAGATTATCAAACTCTACATCAGCAGCTATATTTGACTTTGATTGATTAAATGCTCCTTTAGATATATCAACTTTATAAGGAGCATTTCCTCCACTAATATTTAGCGATATTTTTCCATTACCCGAACCACTACAAGTTAAATTTTGAAGCACAAAATTATTAACAACTATTTCGGTAGGTTGAGTAATTGAAAAATTAGAAGTAAGCTTTTCGCAATTATTTGCATCGGTTACTTTAATATAATAATCACCAGCTATTAAGGTATTAAAGACAGCAGGACTTATACTAGTTACATTTAAAACAGTATTAATTAAAATGTCATCAGTATTAAATAATTCGACAGTGTAATTTGGTGTTCCATTAGTTACTTTAACACTTACACTACCATCGTTTCCACCAAAACAGGTTACGTGTGAAGGAGTAAAATCTATGGATATCTCAGTAGGCTGAGAAATATCTTTGTTCTCTATTGTCGAACAACTATTAAAATCGGAAATAGTTATAACATAAGAACCTGCCACAAGATTAGTAAAACTACGAGCTTCATTTAAAGCCATTCCAACCTCTGTTTTTGATATTGAAGCTGCAATATTATCAACAACAACCTTGTAAGGAGGTGTTCCTCCACTAACCGAAACTGAAATTTCGCCGTTGCTTCCTGAAAAACAAGTTACACTTTTTACATTTATTGTAGGAGTAATAATAGCTGGCTCTGTTACAATATAATTTTCTGTTTTTACACAGCTATTAGCATCGTCAACAGTAAGAACATAATTACCTGCAACAAGATTTTCGAACGATGAAGCAGCTCCTGCAGTTACACCTGTTTTTGTTTGTGTAGTTCCATTTGCCTGATATTTCAATTCTAACACATAATTAGGAGTTCCATCATTTACAACAACTTCAATTGAACCATTATTAGAATTAAAACAAGTTAGGTTTTTAATTATTTCGGAAACAACAATCTCGTTTGGTTGAGTTACTGTAACATTTTTCGATTGCGAACAACCATTTGCATCAACAACATCAATTTTGTACGACCCTAAAGTTAAGTTATCGAAAGAGACTGACGCCCCCATTTTTGTAGCAACAACAGCAGCAGGCAATTTTGTTAAAGTAACAACATAAGGAGCAACCCCTTGCGATGAAACAACATCAATTTTACCATCGCTACCACCAAAACACTTCACATTAGCAACTGTTGAAGCAATAGAAATTATATTTGGTTCAGTTAATGTAATATCTTTTGTTTTTGTACAAGTTGGATTATCCTTATCACGAATTGTGATGGTATAATTTCCAGCAGCAAGAGATCCAAAAGAGCTTCCTACATTTTTAAAAGCAGCACCAATTGAATATTCCAAATTATTACTTTCGCCTCCAGTACCAGTTACATTAATTGAACCATCGTTATTACCTGGACACGAAATATTAAAACCATTATAATCTGAAAGTGTTTCAGAAAAAACAATATCTGCAGGTTGTGAAATTAAATAAGGACCATCAACCAATTTACAGCTATTATCTATCTTATCGCGAACTGTAATAGTGTACGATGCAGTAGCTAAACCTGAAAAAGATTCGCCTATATTTTTAAATGTTACCCCATCAATAGAATATTCAAGATCATTTCCTCCTGTTGCAGTAACAGTAATCTGACCATTTGCAGCATTGTAACAATCAACATGCTTTAAATCAACATTTGTAATTGCAATAGGATTAGGTTCTTTAATTGAGATGTTATTTACAGTAACAGGTCCACAACCATTAGCATCGTCTACTCTTACAGAATAAGTTCCATCGGCAAGATTATTGAAAGCACCTGTTGAATTTGATACATTACCTGGGTCAAGAATATAAGTATAAGGAAGGTTACCGCCTTTAGCAGTTGCTACAAGCGACCCATTTGCACTGCCTGAACAAGTTGGATTTACAGATACAATATCATCTTTTGACAATTCTAAAGCAGCAGGAGAACCAACTACAGCAAAAGATTGAACAAGCAGTGGATAAGGAGCTGCACCATCAGCATCTTTAATAAAAAGTATAATTGAACCTGGGAACATACCAGTAAACTTAGCACTAGTAGACGTAGTTACAATTTGCCCACTTGTAAAATAGTCTGTATTAAACCAAGCAAACTGAAACTTAGTAACTCCTGAACCAATAGCTTCAAATTCAATTTCTCCATCCATAGCTCCAGCACAAGACACTGGTTTTACAGAAACAACATTCAAAGAATAGGCTCGTGAGCTACGACTACGAGATTCGCTCTGCACATTACTTAAATCGATTAAATTACCTATAAATTGGTTTCTAAAAACTCTGTCTATAGATTCTTTATATGCAAAATTAATATCAGAATTAGAATTTAAAGATAAATCGACACCAGACTTTACGTCAACAGAATAAGCTCCAGCAGACTTCATTATGTCGACAACAAACGAGTTATTTGACGAATTAGAATCGAAAATTACAGCATTTTTAAGATTTGGAACAGACGCCCCTCCTTTTCCTCCACTAGTTTCTGACCAATGGTTTGAGTTATTCCACTCGCCACTACCATTAACCCAATAACGATTTTGAGCCAATAGCCCAGTTGGCAAACATAACAACAAAAGGAATAGATACTTATAAATATTATTTCTCATATCAAAAGGATTTCAAGACATAAAATTTTGAAGAATATAATGCCGCAAAAGATAATTACTTTTACTATACAATTAACTCAATTAAACAAATATATAATAAAATATAACAATTAACACAACTGCGCCCAAACATAACAATACATTTTGTTATGTACAAACACTTTTATCAAAGTTATATTTTAAATAATCTGGAAACCATTACTTTTATAGGAAATAGAGTGGCAAGAATACCAATTAAATTAACGCCTACAACAATTGAGAAAACATCTAAAAACTGTACTTTAACAGGGTAATAATCAATGATAAACGAGCCAGAAGAATCTAAACTTATAAAATGAAATTTTTGCTGCAAATAACAAAAAAACAAACCAAGTAAAATACCTAAGGTAGAACCTATAAAAACAACAAGCCATCCTTCAATAAAAAACACTCTAGTTAATTGGCGCTTAGATGCACCCATAACAATCATAGTACTAATATTGCTTTTCTTTTCAATTATCAACATTAACAATGTTCCAATAATATTAAATGTTGCAATAAATAGAATAAAAAACAGAATTACAAAAACACCTAATTTTTCGGCCTGCATAACCTTATAAAGAACCTCCTTTTGCTGAAACCTGTTTTTCACAGCAAAATTATCTCCCAATAAGATCTTAATGTCCTGTTGTACTTTATCAATATCAGAACCCTCTTTCAACTTAAGCTCAAGAGCAGAAACTTTATTATCGTAATCCATCATTTTTCGGACAATACGAATTGGAGCAATTATATATTTAGAATCGAAATCGGAGGCTATTCGGAAAATGCCAGATAATAGAAGGTGGTCTTTTATAAATTGCCTTAGCGGATTTGAACCAGGCTTAGCAAACCTATTAGGAAGATAGACAAAAAGAGCATCTATTGAATTTAACTGGACACCCAACTGATAAGATAAACTACTTCCAACAATTCCAAAATTAAGAGTATTCTTGGTTAATAAATATTGTCCATCGTACATCATAGTATCGACACCACAAATATTTACAAAATTGTCGTCAACACCTTTTATTGTTGCAATAATCTGCCTATCACGATATTTAAAAACAGCATCCTCCTCTATTACCTGCGAAACATTCTCAATTTCGTCCATCAAATAAAGAGCTTGCACATTGGGATCGCCAATGTCGAAGACTTTACCTTTAACAGCAGTAATTTTAATATCTGGATCGAAAGTATTGTATAATGATTTTATAAGATCGTTAAGACCAGAGGCTGCCGACAGCGAAATAACCAAAGCAGCAGTCCCTATCAAAACACCTAACAAAGAGACACCTGTAATAATATTTACTACATTATGACTCTTTTTAGAGAATAAATACCTTTTAGCAACAAAAAAAGGAAAGTTCAATTAATTAAGGTTTAAGGATTTTATCGATATTTTCAACATAATCAAGAGAGTCGTCAATATAAAAACGAAGAGCAGGAACAATTCGCAACTGATTTTTTATGCGTTTTCCCAATTCTAAACGAAGGTAAGAGCCATTTTGCTCAAGAATATCAATTATTTGCTGTTTATCCTTGGCCGGAAAAATACTTACATAAATCTTAGCAATACTAAGATCTGATGTTATTTTAACACCTGAAACAGTAACCATTATCCCACCAAACCACGACTTACTATTTAACTGAACAAGCTCAGCCATATCGCGTTGTAACAATCTCGAAATTTTATGTTGACGTGTTGAATCCATATATTTT
>JAFGOQ010000042.1 GCA_016926405.1 Bacteroidales bacterium | reverse complement strand
ATCTGTTGTTCAATATTTGAGCTTATTCTTGTTGGAGCTGTTATGCACTCGATAACTTCTAGAAGTTCTTTTTTATCAGTTACATGTTGAATTAAATAATCTTCTAGCTCACTTTGAATTAGAGTATCAATATTCAAAAAAATGACCGTCTTAATGGTTTCATTCATCTTCTCATGTAGAACTTTGAGATGTTTTAACAATTGCTTGTTACTCAACTTGCTGTAATCGAGTTTGAATATGTTTTTGGCATAATCAGGTGTAATATCCAACTTACGTATTGCCCACTCGGTAAACATTTCAGGCCAGAAAGGATCTGAATAAATTACTTTTACTAACTCTTTTTGTTTCTCCTTGACTTCCTTTTCTATTGCCATCACATCAGCGTATCCATTCTCCCACTTATAGTAGGCTCTATCATACCTATAACTCAAACCTTCCAAACCTGGTAAAAAGGTTAAATGATACAATTTTCTTTTAGACATTAAGACTGTCCACTTCATATACTTATTATAAATTAATATAAGCTAATAGATACACTATAATGAAATATTAACCAAAAAATGTTAATCTGCCTATATGAAATCTTTGAAGGGTTTATTAAGTAAACTTGAATTAACTAATTTGGAAGCAAATGTATATGAAATATTGTATAAAAATGCGAAATTAGATGCTACAACAACCGCCAAAAAACTTGATAAACCTGTTGAGTCTATACACCGTACAATCAATAAACTTAAGAGTAAGGGCTTTATTACATCAAATTCGGACTACCCACAAAAGCATTACGTAATACCAATGGACACCATAATAAATAATAAGATATTAGAATTAGGTGGCTTACTTGCAGAATATGGTGAAAAGATTTCAGGTAAACACCCGTCCCAAAAAACAAATCTAATTAAATACATTCCCAACAGAGAAACTCACCACATTATAGGTGAAAATCTTTTCAACAGACTTAAAAACGAAGTACTAATTATAGCTTCGGGGACTGGAGAATTTAAACCATCTTTTTTTGCATCAATGGTCAAGATAAACAAAGCGGGGAAAAAGCATAGAATAATAGCCATGTCATACGATGAAAGCAATGTTGAGAAATTAACCAACTGGAAAAACAACGGTATACAAATAAGATACAAGAAAGGGAAAGCTCTTAATCTAATAATATACGACCGTGAACTTATACAAATAGCATTGCGTACTAAAGAAGGGTCAAGAGAAAAAGAAGGGCTTTTGATTAATAATAAAGATCTGGCGACCTTTTTAGGAGAATTTCACGATTATCTATGGAAAAACTCCAGCGAGATTGTGTAAATCCATTAACAATCCCTATTAGGTACAGCACTACTAATTATCCTCCGTCTAGAATCTCTGTTAACAATAACTCTTTCTTTTAATGGTTTAGGCAGTTTAATGGTGAAATGAAATGGAACTTTTTTAACTCCCCTACCCTCAGGTGCAAACAGCGTACGGACTACGCTCAATTGATCCCAATGCTTAATGACATGTGTGAAGTGTAAAAGATATATATGAGAATAGCAACAAATTAGTCTAAACATACTACACTGGAATAACGGTACGAAGCTTAGCTGAGTAGTAATTATTCCTATTTAGAGATTAGTATTAGTGTAAGGTATAATAGGTCGCTCTACCCCTACCCTCTCTCCTTATCAAACCCAACTTTATTAGCTTATCAAAATCCAAAGCTCTAGTAGCCTTAGCCCTATCTGTTAATTTCGAATAGTCTGAGTCAGTTATAAAATCGTGTTGCTCAATGTGCTTTAATATCTTTTTGTGATGCTCTTTTAATGACGACTGTGGATCAACTCCTACCTTCATCAGCTCTTCCGAAACCCTAAGCAACTCATCAATTATCCCGTCAGTAAAATATTCCAACCATTTTGTAAAATCTATACTTTCTTTAATTTCATAATAGTTACCAAATACACCTACATTCTGAAAATATTTTGTAACATTCTTATTGTAGTAGTTTTCAAAACTGAAAAGGTTAAAGGTATCTAATCCCATATTAGCTAGAAGCAGTTTAGTAAGAAGCCTCACAGTCCTACCATTACCATCTACAAACGGATGAATTATGACAAATTGTTTATGAAATAACCCGGCGAGTAATACAGAATCAATACCCTCCTCGTTCTTGTTTACAAACTTAAACAAATCGGTCATCAAACCTGCTACATCAACATAATCCGGAGGCAGATACAGTGCCTGACCCGTTCTAGGGTCATTAACAACTACAGGTACATTTCTATATCTTTTCAATTCTGCTCCCGGTAACAAATCTTTAATTACCTTTTTGTGAATATCTAATACAAACTTATTGTTAAGTCTTATTTTATTACTCGATACATCCTGTAAATAGACCAGTGCATCATTGTAATTAAGAACCTCCTTCTCACTATCCCTTATATGTTGAGGTTTGTTTTTAAGGATCTTTTTAACTTCTGTTAGTGGTAAAGGATTACCTTCAATACTTGTTGAAGAATGTACAGACAAACTCACTGCACTTTTCTCAAGTCTTAACTTAATTGTATTTTGGAACCGCTTGTTATTCAGTTCGGTTTTTATCTTTGTGATTTGCTTTATATTATCAAGTAATTTCGGAGTTACTTTATATCTTGGACTAAAATCCATAGACTAATATTAGACTATAATTAGACGATTGTCAATTGTTTGTATAGGTTGCAAAAATAGCTGCAAAAGTTACGAAACGTATTGAGAGCTATATGTTAATACGCTAACATAAATGCATGCTGGAAAATAACAGAGAAGATATCTACAAATCATTGCTTTATGCACAAAATAGACTAAAAAGACACCCTGAATCTTGGTTCGGACTAGTCACTGCTGGGCGTTGTTTACGTGCTTTAGGGGAAAAATCTGCCAATCAGTATTTTGTTGATGCTATCCAAAATTTTCCGCCAATTAATAATGATGCAAGAAATATGATCAAGCTTGCATGTATTTATAGACTACTGGGAGATTACAAACAAACAAATGAGTTGTTTGAGTCAGCTTATGAAATTTTCCAAAAAAGAATCGATGATAATCAAATATCTGAAAATCAAGTTATATTGGGGGAATTAATACAGATGTGTTTTCTAGCGAAAAAGTATGAGGATTTGTACGAATATGCTGAGAAACTTGATAAAAAAGAAAAGGATAAAACATTACTTCCATTTGTACTTGCTCAAATGGGAAATGCAATAATATCTAAGGATGCTAAAATTGCAAATGATGTGTTGCTTAAAATTGAAAAATTAATTAAAAGATTCAACGCGAGCGTTTGCGATGGGGTGGGTCCTCAACTTTGGGATTACTACGAAATAGTAAATGAATTAATTAAATTTCATTTCTAAAAAGTTGCTCTATAGCATACCTCAAAGATACGTAGTACTTCGTAGGTTCCAATTCCAAATGCAACAGTTAGAATATTCGTATGCACAAACAACTAACTGCTGCAGATCGGAAAGCAATAGAGGTAT
>JAFGOQ010000041.1 GCA_016926405.1 Bacteroidales bacterium | reverse complement strand
TGCTGAATCGTCTGGGAAAATTTGTGACAGCGTAGATTTAGTACTGTACAATGCAGTTAAATCCATTTTAGCTTGTGAAGGATTACCTGTCCAAACAATATTGCTTCCGCTTGCTATGTTAAACTTCTTGTTAAAAATATTTTGTAGTGTAAATAGATAATCGCCTTTTTCGAAAATATAGTCGCCAAACATTTTTAGAGGTTTGTCTTTTTGCATATCTATTTGGATGTCGCCATTTCCTTGACCATTAATAACATCTCCAATTTTTGAATCAATAATTAATTGAGCCTTAGCTTCGGGAGTTATTTTCAGGTCTAAATGCATGTTCATATTTGTTTTTGTATTTGAGACGGTTTTCCTCCATTCTTCAGGTATGTACTCTGTCTTTTCAGCTTTTGCTGAAACAAAGTTTACTATACTGCTTTGCGATAAATTACTTTCCGACGTTAAAGGCACAAATATTTCGGTTCCTTTTTGTGTTGTTGTTTGGATAGTTAATGTTATGTCTTTTGGGTTTCCTTTTGCTTGAATAATTCCCGATAAGAACACCTTTCCATAAAATCTATCGTTGTGAATTTGCTGTGTGTTTAGTACTTGTAGTTCATTGTATTCAATGGTGGTGTTTATATCTAATTCTTTAAAATTTTTGTTAAAAACAGTTCCGCTTAGTGAAGCATAGTTGTTGTTGTCGTCGATAATTCTAAAATTATTAAAAAGGATATTGTTATTGAAGATTGTTAAAGAATCGTTAAAATGATAGTTTGTATTTGTGTAATTTACTTTTAAAGTAGTATTCTTAAAGTTTAAATTACCGTTAATAATTGGTTCTTTGGTACTGCCTTCAATATTTATATTTCCAGATAGGAATCCATTAACGTCAGACACCTGATCTTTTACAAGATTACTTAGTAGGTTTATTCGGAAATTATTAATGTTACAAATAGTTTTAATCTCGTGATTTTTTGGTCGGTATGAACCTGTAACTTTGAAAGGAGTAAGGTTGTCTTTAAATGTTTTTACTCTAAAATTTACAGCCTTATCAAGATTATTCCATTTTGAAATTATTTCGACATTACCTATTAAAGAGTCGTTTAACGAAATATCGGTAGCCTTTAAATTACTCAAGAACATTGGCTGTTGATAGATGTTAGTAATTTTTGCATTTCCATTAAAAAAACCGTTAAGTTTTATACCGAAATTTTGAGTATATAAATTTAATTGCGAAGCATCAAGATTCTTTAGATTTAAAGAAAGTGTGTCCGATATATTGGTTGAAATAATACCGTTTATTGTTGCCGATTCGTTGTTTCGGAAAAGTGTGAGTTTCGAAAAATCGAGGTAGTTTGGTTTAATAGAAATTTCTCCTTCACTTGTTGTCCACTCTTTGTTTGATATAGTGAAATTTGATGGATGTACAGATATTATTGTATTAATAATATTTGCCGAATCTCTTTTTGAATTAATTGTGGCATTAATATTACCCGAATAATTTATCGAATCTAAATTATTCCAATTAACTCCTAAATCAATAGTGTTTGGTAGAATGCTGCAATTTATTTGTGGATTACGTAGGGTTATATTTGGACCGTAATTAAACGATTCGGCATTAAATTTCAGAAATAATGTTGAGTCGATATTAGAAATATTAAGCTTAAGGTTTCTTATCAGTTCGGCATCATACTGAAAATAATTTGTCGATCCGTTTAAAGCTAAAGTTTTGTTTTTAAAATCGAGCTGAGCACTAATGTTTGTGTTTGAATCGACCTTGATTTTTGAATGTACTGTATATAAAAGGTCGTTTATATTGTGAATTTTTGTGTTAAATGCTAAAAACGATGTAGAGTCGTTTTGAAATATAGAAATGCCACTATTATTACTATTACTGTATGCTGGAAAATAGCTTTTGTACAAGTTTGTTATACTTTGAATTAATGCATTTTGAGAAAAGTTTCCTCCTATTTGTGCATCAATAATTGATGATTTTAGTTGTAGATTTTTTCTGTCGGGAGTATTTTCTGTGTATATTTTAATGTTTTTTATTTTAAAATTATTGTTGTTTACAGTAATACTAGGGTTATTAATATCTAATGTCCCGTTAATGTCTTCAAATTTTACACCCTTAAAGTTCGATGTCATATCGAAAGATATTTCTGCTAAAGAATCGTTTTTCCAAAAGTTTAATTTCGAGAGATTTGCTTTGTTGAGTTTAGCATTAAAAACAAAGAATGGATTCTCTTTTGAATAATTTAATTCACCTAGAAAGTTGAAATTTAAGTTTGGATCATTACAGAATATTAACCCATCGAAACTGTTGTTTTTCAAGTTTCCTTTTACAGTAATGTTTTGATAGTTATAATTATTAGCATTAAACGAACTTATTACAGATTCGGTATTTACTGCATAACTATTTTTTGATAGCTCTGCATTTAAATTTGTGTTGAACGAGATGTTGTTAATTGTAGGGTTTGTATGTGTAATTTGTCCAATATTAAAGCCATCAGATTTAACAAGCCCGTTTAAGTATATTTTATCTTTGTTCTTGACAGACATGTCTAGGCGCAATGAACCTACATTACTAGTTAAGTCGCCGTAGGCAACAATATCGTCGTAAAAGCCTGTTACATTACCCTTAAAACTCATTAATCCTAACTCCAAAACTTCATTTGGTAATTCGCCTAACTTATTATCGGTAAATTCCTGCATCACACTTTTAAAGTCGTTTGCCGAAGTGTAAATATTTTTAATGTCAATTATATAGAACGAGTTTTTGTAATCGGGTAATCCTTTAATGTTAAAATCGCAATCAATTTCTGTGTATTTTCCGAGTTTAAGTAAAACATTATGTCCCTTTAAATTCTCCACTTTACCCTTTACTTTCCCTTGAAAGAGCGTACGGAAATCGTTGTTTTTTAACGATGGTGAGAAATATGATAGCGAATTAAAATTTACATTCGAATAATCGAAATCCACATCTATTTTAACATTTGTAATAAAGTCAATATAATCTAAGTAGTCATTATATCTGAAGTCTAGTTCGTTTACAACAACAAACGATTTTGGCGAACGTAGTTTTCCTTTTGTTATGTGAGTGTAAGTATCGTGCAAACTCACTTGTCCCGAGAAGTCTTCTAAAATTAATCCGCACTGCTCTTTTCCTTGAAGAATATTTGAGTAAAAACTAACAGTATCCGATTTAACACTGAAATTATCTATATTGGCATTTATATCGGTAACCACAATGTCGCGATAATTCATGCCGTAATCTTTAGGCTCTCTATTATAGCGCTGATAAACAAATTTAGTGTTGAAAAGCTCAACTTTAGATATTTCAAGATTTAAACTTGACTTTCTTTTTACTGTATCTTTTTTAAATGCCTTAACAAACTCTTTAATGTTCATCGATTCGTCGGGGTATCGATAAATACGCATATATCCACCGTTTAGTGTTGTACGCCCAATTTTAATATTTCCGTTGTTTAAGTTTATTTTCGAAATTTTTGTACTTAATCGTTCGGCAAATATTAGTGTATCTTGTTTATGGTCGAGTATGAGTATGTTTTTTAGTAGTAAACGATCGAAGAATGAGAAATCTACTCGTTCAATTTTTATATCTACACCAAACTCTGTTTTTACCTGCGATGCAATATAATTTGTTAAATGAGTTTGTACTTTTGGGCTGTTTATTAATAATAGGAAAGCTATTGGTAATGATAGTATTACCAATGTTGTTATTATTGTTAGTTTCTTACGTGTTTTGATAGCTATATCTGTTTTTTACAAAAGTAAAAAATATCGTTGGCTTTATGTTAACAATTACCATCAATAGTTATAAATATTAACTTTTTTTCTCATTTAAAAGAGGTTGTAAATTAGTTGAACACAGCGTTAAGATGTTTGCTTTTGTTAATACTTTTTAAAAATGAGAAACAGATAGCTGTATTATTTATTTAATGTTGTAAAAATGTTGTGTTACTCGTTAAAAAAGCCATCGAATTATTGAATTTTTGATACCTTTGACCGCTGAAAATTATTACAATAAATGGGCAATATTATTTTAGGTATAGAGTCGTCTTGCGACGATACTTCAGCATCAATTATTGACGACGGGTTTATCCGTAGTAATATTATTGCTGGTCAGAAAGTACATGAGTTATATGGAGGTGTTGTTCCTGAATTAGCATCGAGGGCTCATCAATCGAATATTATACCTGTAGTTGATGCGGCTATTAAACAGGCTGGTATTAGCAAAGACGATATAACAGCTATAGCTTTTACTCGTGGGCCTGGTTTATTGGGTTCGTTGTTAGTGGGTACATCGTTTGCTAAAGGTTTTGCTTTGGCTCAGAAAGTTCCGTTGATAGAGGTAAACCATTTGCAAGGACACATTTTAGCTCATTTTGTTAAGAAAGAGGGCGCTGAGAATAAGCAGCCTAATTTTCCGTTTTTATGTCTTTTGGTATCGGGCGGTAACTCTCAAATAGTGCTTGTTAAAGACCATCTTGATATGGAAATTTTGGGTACAACAATTGACGATGCTGCTGGCGAAGCTTTTGATAAGTGTGCCAAGGTTATTGGTTTGCCATATCCAGGTGGCCCTATTGTTGATAGAAATGCAAAATTGGGTAATCCCGATGCTTTTAAGTATAGCAAGCCTCGCATTGCCGATTATAACTACAGTTTTAGCGGATTAAAGACTTCGTTTTTGTATCAAATTCGCGATAATGTTAAAGTGAATCCTAATTTTATTAATGAGAATATGAATGATATTTGTGCATCGTTGCAGAAAACTATTATTGATATTCTTTTAGATAAACTTATAAAAGCAGCTAAAGACACAGGAATTAAAGAAATTACTGTTGCTGGTGGAGTTTCGGCTAATTCGGGCTTACGCGATAGGCTTACTTTAGAAGCGAAAAAACGCAAATGGAATTTATTTATTCCAGAGTTTGCTTATACTACCGATAATGCTGCAATGATTGCTATTACTGGTTATTATAAGTTTTTAAAAGGTGAATTTGTTGATCAAAGTATTTCGCCAATGGCGCGAATGACACTTTAATTGACGTTGTTTGAATAATCTATTTTATAAAAAAATATAGTACCTTGCTAAGGTTGATTCCGGTAAGGATATTTTAAAAATTAATCTTAAACAGATGAAGGTTGACGTTCTATTAGGTTTACAATGGGGTGACGAAGGTAAAGGTAAAGTAGTTGATGTACTTACGCCTAATTACGATGTTATTACACGTTTTCAGGGAGGTCCAAATGCTGGTCACTCGTTAGAGTTTAACAATATTAAGCACGTTTTGCATACCATTCCATCGGGTGTATTTCATGGCGATAAAATAAATATTATAGGTAATGGCGTTGTTGTCGATCCTGTAATATTTGCTCAAGAGTTTAACGGATTATTGAAATTAGGAGTTGATTTGCGTAAGAATCTTTTCTTATCGAAAAAGGCTCACCTAATTATGCCAAGCCACAGAGCGCTTGATGCTGGTAAAGAAGCTTCTAAGGGAAAATTAAAAATTGGTAGCACCCTTAAAGGAATAGGTCCTTGTTATACCGATAAAATCGACCGCTCGGGTTTAAGAATTGGCGATATTTGTTCTGATAAATTTCAGGAAAAATACAACGCTACAAAAAATCAACACCTTAATCTTATGAAGATTTATCCTACCGATTTTGATTTGGATGGATACGAAAAGCAGTGGATGGAGGCTATTGAGCTTATTAAAGAGTTTCCTCTTATTGATAGCGAGCACGTTATTAACGATTATATTAAGCAAGAGAAAAAAATTCTTGCCGAAGGTGCACAAGGAACACTTCTTGATATTGACTTTGGTACATATCCTTTTGTTACATCGTCAAACTGTGTTTGTGCGGGAGCTTGTACTGGTATGGGTATTGCTCCAAATAAAATTGGTGATGTTTTTGGTATTTTCAAAGCATATATTACTCGTGTTGGAAGTGGCCCATTTCCTACTGAATTAGATGACGAAGTAGGTGAGGAGATTCGTAAAATTGGTCGCGAGTTTGGTGCTACTACTGGCCGTCCTCGTAGAACTGGATGGATGGATTTAGTTGCTCTTAAGTATGTGTGTATGCTTAATGGTGTTACTAAACTTATTATGACTAAAGCTGATGTTCTTGATACTTTTGAGACAATAAAAATTGCTACTGCTTACAAAATTAATGGCGAAGTTTTCGATTATATGCCTTACGATATTGATTGCGAAATAGAGCCAGTATACAAAGAGTTTAAAGGTTGGAATACAGATATCTCGAAAATGAGAAGCGAGGGAGAACTTCCTAAAGAACTTCTAGAGTATGTTGCATTTATTGAGAAAGAGACTGGTGTTCCAGTATCGATAATTTCGGTAGGTCCCGACAGAGATGCTACAATAATTAGATAAGTAATACTACCAAGAGCGCTTTTTTAGGCGCTCTTTTTTTTTGAAAATATTTTTTATTGGGACCGTTTTTGCTTCGAAAGTAGGTTTAAATACCTTCCGTTGCGGGCCGAAGTCGTCGGCAACTTTGCGAGAGCCTTCCGCTGCGGGCCGAAGTCGTCGTTAACTTTGCAAGAGCCTTCCACTGTGGGCCGAAGGCATCAGCATTTTTGCAGGAGATTTCCGCTGGCGGCTGAGAGCATCCGCATTTTTGCAGGAGCCTTCCGCTCAAAAATAGTATTGTTTAAAAATAAAAAAACCAACGATAATTATTATCGCTGGTTTTTTTATTTATTATGAAACTTTAATAATATTAAGCCTCTTCTGTTTTTTCTTCTTCAACAGTCTCTTCGCCTTCAACAAGCATATCAAGCGATTGAAGAGTGTTGTACCAAGAAACTACTTTTTTAATATCCGACACGTAAACTCTATCTTTATCGAAATCAGGTAATACTTCTTCGAAAAAAGCTTTAAGTTCGTTAGCCGAAGCTTTGTGGCTAATAGTTGCTTTTCCTTCTTCTTTGGCAAAAATTGTGTCAAATACTTTCGACAATGGAACTTCTTCCTCCTCGGTGTATATAGCTATATCGCTAAGGGCACTAATTTTTGCAGTAGCAGCCGCATTAATTCTTTTTTTATCGGCCAACGATTCAACAATAATACCGTTTCTACTTTGCGAAACAAATTTGTATAAACCGCTGTAACCACCAATTGCTAAAATATCTTTAAGTATCATTTTTCTGTTTGTATTAATTATAGCGCAAAACTAAACTAAAAAGCGAGTTTTGCAAAATATTTGTGGTGTGTTAATATGAAGATTTATTTTATTCCGCGTTCTTTTTTTATTTGATTGTATGCTTCGTTTAGATTCTTAAACTTCTCTTCGGCTGTTTGTTTAAAATCGTCGCCCAGGTGAGATACTTTATCTGGATGGTATTTAACAGCCATTCTACGATAAGCTTTTTTAACTTCATCATCGGTAGAGTTTTTCGATATCTCCAGTATTCTGTATGCCGATTCGGTGTCTTTATAAAACATAGCCTTAATTGAGGCGTATTCTGAAGCCGAAATGTCTAGAAGCGAAGCAATGTAATTTATTGTTTTTTCTTCGGCAAAATCGATGTGTCCATCGGCTTTGGCTATATTAAAAAGCAAGTGTATAAGCTCTAGTTTCGACGGATGATCAACGTGAATAGATATTTGTCGTGCTATAGCAGTAAGTTGTATTTCTTCTTTTAGAACATCGCGAAGCATTAAAATAGCCTCTTGTGCTTTTTCTTCACCAAACTGTCTAACAAAGAAATTCTTCACAAAGTCTAATTCCGATTTTAATACTTTACCATCGGCTTTCATAACTGTTGCACAAAGTACAACTAGCGATGCTGCAAAACCATCGTGTGCTGTTGATGGCCCAGTACTTGTTAGTATTTTTGATCTCGATGTCGAACTATCGACAACTGATCCAAAAGCAAATCCAATTATGGCTCCAACTGGTCCTCCAAGAAACCAACCCAAGCCACCGCCAATCCATTTAGAGTAATTTCTCATATCTTTCTAATAATATATTATGAATGTTTAAAATTTGAGGTAAAATTAAATCGCCCTCGTTATTGTAAATCGTGAAATCGGCAAGATTTTCTCGCTGTAAATCCGATAACTGATTCTCTATTCTTTTTTGTACTTCGCTTGGTTTTAGATTGTCTCTTTTGCAAACGCGTTTAATTCTTTCTTGTTGGTTAGTTGAAACTGTAATTGTATAATCAACAAGCTTGTTTGCATCACTCTCAAACAAAATAGCCGATTCTTTAATTACATATTTAGCATTGTTTTTTTTGCAAGTTTCTTTCCATTGTAAAAAATGGTTAAAGACAAAAGGGTGAATAATTGAGTTTGCCTTTGCTAAGTTTTCTTTGTTAGAAAATATAATTGAGGCAAACTTCTGCTTATCTAACCCATTTTTATTGTAAATATTGCTGCCGAATTCTTCCGATAACAATATTATTAACTCTTTATTAGTATTAACTAATATTTTCGATTCAATGTCGGCCAAATAAACTGGAGCGCCAAGTTTTTCAAAAACTTTGGCAACAGTGCTTTTACCGCTTCCTATTCCTCCTGTTAGTCCTACTACTATCATTGTTTTTCTATAAGGAATTCTACTTTTTCGGGGTTTAAATTAGTAAAATTGAAAAATGATGGGTGTTTGATAAGTGAAATTTTTCCTTCGCGGGAAATGTTAGGGTTTATGTTATTGTAGTCAAGCACCACTTGAAAATCGTCGGCAGTAAGAAGATCGTACGAGCTAAGTCCTACAATTCCTTTAACATTTACAGAATCGGTAAACGAAATAAGATTAATAGAATCGGGTACATTAATAATTTTAACAGGTACAGTTATTTCGGCTTCGGTATATTGTTCAACCTTAATGTTAACAACTACTCGTTTAGGCTTTGTTGTAATCTCATTTATTTCTTTAATAGACACATTACGCTTTGTTGTTTTATTTACTTTTTTAATACTTATAGGTTGAGTATAAACAGTTTTTAGTGTGTCTAAAATAATTTTAGGACCAGTAACAATAACACTATCGGGAGAGCAAAAAGGTTTTTCTTTAAGTCTGTGTTGTTGTTCAAATGTTAGATTATAGACAGGAGTAACTTTTTTCTTTACAGAGATTATTTTTGTAAATCTAAAAAAGAGTGTGTCTGGTTCTATGCTTTCTAATTTAACGTCGGATGGAAGTTGTTCGGCTACTTTTGTTTTGTACTCGCGAGTAAGAATATAATGAGTGTTAGCCGATTTCTTAGTGATATTGCCTTTTTTTAGGTCAAAATCAATAGGTTTAGAGGTTGTTTGCATCTGGTATCGAAGAAGAGTATATCCAGGAGCTGTAATTTTTAATATAATATTGGGCTGAAGAATATTCAGTATTTTTTGATCTTTAGGCTCGTTAGAGTATTCTACAGGATAAACAATTTCGGCGCTGTAGGTATTGTTAAGTTTATTTAAAAACCAAAGTACGGTAGCAATACCAACAAAAATTAAGTAAACAAATATTTTGCTGTTTCTGCGAATGCTTTTTAACCAATTAATTAGCGGTTTTAATTTGTCAATTATTTTGTTTTTCACTGTATGGAATAATTAAGGTAAAAAAAAGTTCAAAACTAAGTAGTTTTGAACTTTACTAATATACTCAAAAATATTATTTCTGTTGAGCTAGATCTGCAGAATCCTTAAGAATTGCATTCTTGTCAACTTTAATTTTTGTTCCTTCGCAAACTTCAACAACCATGTATGTATCTTTAATCTCGGCAATACGTCCGTAGATACCACCAGTAGTGATAATTTTATCGCCTTTGGCTAGTTCGTTACGGAAGTTTCTAAGCTCTTTCTGTTTTTTCATTTGTGGACGAATCATAAAGAAATAGAAAACAACAAAAACAAGACCTAACATAAGTAGTGTTTGAATTCCTCCGCCCTGAGCGGCACCTGCTTGTAGTAAAATTGTGTTAATCATTTTATTCGGTTTAATAAATTATTATCAAATTGTTTTACTCAATCGTTGCCTTAACAATAATGTTTGAGGCAATGTCTCTTTCATTTGTAAAGATAGAAATTTGTTTATACTGTACACCATTCCATCCTTTTGTATCAAATATTATTTCAATAAAAGAGCTGTCGTTGCTTGCTAATGGCTGTTTTTTGTAGTTAACAGTAGTGCATCCGCAGCCAACTTCTGCCTTTTTTATTATTAAAGGTGCCTGACCTTTGTTGTAATATTTAAATGAATAGGAGAGTATTTCGCCATATTTTACAGTGCCAAAATCGTAATAATCATTGGTTAAAACAAATTTTGGCGGATTGTTACTTTTTGTATTTGTAGTCTTGCTATTAGAATTACAGCTAAAAGCAAGTGTAGTTAAAAGTAATATTGCGAAATACTTATAAAATTGGTTCATTATTCGTCTCCAATTAAACCTCGGCCAGTTTTTAAAATAACTTTTTCTTTACGAAGGTCGCTAATCATTCTGTCTAAAATACCGTTAACAAAAGTACCACTTTTGTTTGTACTGTAGTTTTTGGCAAGCTCAATATATTCGTTAATAGTAACTTTTACTGGAATATTTGAAAACTCTTTTGCTTCGGTTAGTCCCAGAATAAGAATAAGAATATCGGTAAATGCAATTCTATCTATCTCCCAGTTTTTTGTGTATTTCTCAATAAAATTCGAGTGATTTTGATAGTCTATAAGTGCTTTTCTTATAAGTGTTTTAGCATATAGCTCGTCATCGTCGTTAGTGTATTTAGGCATTAGATGAGCAGGAGCCTCGGCTTTAAACTTTTTCACTGTTCTTAGTGCCATAGAGATAGCAAGTTCAGTGTCGTCGTTCCAGAAAATACCTTCGTCTTCAACAAGGGTGAAAAAATCTTCGTTGTTAATAAGGAATTTGTTAAGGAAGAAGATAATAATATCTTTGTCTTCTTTATACGAAAACTCACTACCATTCATATACTCAGTAAATTCTGGAGTACTGATGAAATCGGCTAAAATCTTTCTAACAGCAATTTCCTGATTATCCCACGATATTTGATTTCTTTTTGTGTAATCAATCAATTCGGGATGCTCGGCAATTTGAATAAGAAGCTTGTTGTAAATGAATTTTTTGTTTGGGTTCAAATCCTCTTCGGTAGGAATGTTCTTGTTTATAGCAATCTCCATTTTCTTAATGCTGATTTCTCTAAACTCTTTTAAAAGAAGAAGAACTAAATGGTACAAGTCGTAGGACTTATTAATACTATAAAGAAGATTTTTCTCAGTATTTAAAAGAGTGCTTTCTGCATCTTTTTTGTGACAATACAACATATGTAAAGCCTTTGTGCGAATAAGTCGTCTACTAATCATTATAAAGAACCTTTTTTGTTATCGAATAAAGTCACAAAGATAATTTTTTTTGTGTTTACAACAAAGTATTAAAATATATTATGTCTAAATAACGCTGTACAATTGATAAATAGGCTATTTTTAAGGGTGAGATATATTGTTATACTGATTTTGTTGAAAAACAATAACGGTTGTAGGTCTGATAATTTAAATATTTTTTTACTTTTGAAAAGTATAATACCTAATACATTAAACCACCATGATTAAAGATGAAAAAACTATTGAGATAAAAAAAAATGATGCTAGTAGAGAGGTTTTTTCGAAATCGGTAAAAGCTGGAAAAAGAACCTATTTTTTTGATGTTAAGCGAAATCGAAAGAATGATCTTTATTTAACTGTTACTGAAAGTAAAAAGCGTTTTATAGGCGAAGGAACAATTGTGTTTGAAAAGCATAAAATTTTCTTGTATGAAGAAGATTTTGATAATTTTAAAGATGCTCTTTTAGAGATACTTGACTGCGTTGATGAATTGACAGAGAAGGAGAGTTTGTGTAGCTTCGAAATTGCAGAGAATAGAAGAAAAGAGCATACACAAAAAGATTTTTTATGATATGGGTGTAAAAATTTTTTATTTAAAGAAATAACTAACAATTTCTTCTTCTAATGGTATTTTTACATTGGTGATTAAATAATCTGTATTTAAGAAATTTCCGTATTCGTTACAGTGAGCTATAGCTGTTGCAAAAAGTCTTTTTATCGGAATTTTAAGTGGTACTAAGACAAGCCCAAATAAGTAATTTTTATCAGAAAAGTACATTTCTTCAATTGTAGAACCAAACTGTGAGATAACCTCAGAAAATTCTTCAGTAATTATGTTTTGTTCTGCATAACTTAGTTCTTTTTTGTTGGAAACAGGAATTGCCAAGCAGTATCGTAGTTTGCCATTTTTACCTCCTAGCCCAGTTGTTATGAAAATTTGATTTTGGTCTAATAAAGAGCTTTCAATTAGCATTTTGTTTTCTTGGCATGCAATAAGTGCCCACTTTCTTATTTCACCGTTGCTTTGTTTTAAAAACTGTTCTAATGCTCGTAATGCTTCAACATCGTTTAATATTGAAAGACTTAGTATAGCCTTTTTTAGTTCTGTGTTTTTGTTATTGGCAGATTTTAGAACCTCAATAGCTTGTAACTTGTTTAAATACAGTTGGTTTTTTTTAAATTCTTTAGATAGCTCGAAGTATTCTAGTTGAATGTTTATATCAATCTCTTCTTCTAAAATATTTAGGTTGCCATCTAAATTTCCAATTATGGTTTGTATTTTATCGTAAATGGTTTCGTCTATGCTCACGTGTTTAATTTTTTTTTAAGAAAAGTAGTAAAAACCTATTAATATATCAATTTTATAATTTCTCATAATAAACCCCATTATTATGGGATTTGGCCTTAGGTTTTATTGGTTTATCTTTGAAAGCTATTAAAATTTACCGAATGAAATTGTCTGATTTAAATACAAGCGAAGAAGGTGTTATTGTTAAAGTGTTAGGACGTGGTGCTTTTCGCAAACGCATTATAGAGATGGGTTTTATTAAGGGGCAATTGGTAAAGGTTATTAAAAATGCCCCTCTTAAAGATCCCATACAATACGAAATTATGGGATACGAGGTTTCCCTTCGTCGCCATGAGGCTAGTCATATAGAAGTTGTGTCGGTTGAGGAAGCATTGAAGATGGATGCTATTGATTACAATGGTGTTATTGATTCGGATGTTTTGAAGAATTCTGCCTTTAAGCAAGGGAAAACAATAAACATAGCTCTTGTTGGGAATCCAAATTCAGGTAAGACAACTTTATTTAATAAAGTTTCGGGAGCGAAAGAACATACTGGTAATTATAGCGGAGTTACTGTTGGTTCAAAAACTATAAGTTTCGAATATGAGGGTTATACCTTTAATATAACTGATTTGCCTGGAACCTATTCACTATCGGCATATTCTCCAGAGGAGTTGTATGTACGTGAATATATTATTGAGAATATTCCCGATGTTGTTGTTAATGTTATTGATGCTTCAAATTTAGAGCGTAATTTATATCTTACTACTCAGCTAATTGATATGGATATAAAGGTTGTTACAGCCTTAAATATGTATGACGAGCTTGAGCGAAATGGTGATAAGTTTGATTATATAAGCCTTGCTAAGATGATTGGAGTGCCTATGGTTCCTACTGTTGCGTCGAAGGGGAAAGGTATGGCTCTGCTGTTTGATAGAATTATACAAGTTTATAATGATAACGACCCCATTTTACGTCATATTCATATTAATTACGGGAAAGATACTGAAAAGGAGATTGCTGTTATCCAAACTGAAATATATAATAACCTTCATAAATCGATTATTGACCATTATTCTACCCGATATCTTGCTATTAAATTATTAGAAAAGGATACAGAAATTAGTGCTTTGGTTGATAAATTTGGCGACCAGTCTGTTATTGATGTATGTAATAGGAGTATAAGAAGGCTAGAAGGAATTCTTAATGATGATAGTGAGACCATTATTACTGACTCTAGGTATGGTTTTATTGCTGGAGCACTTCGTGAAACATTTAAAGGTAGTAAACATCAAAAAAATAAATTTACTCGTGTTATCGACTCAATTGCTACTCATAATGTTTGGGGGTATCCTGTTTTTCTTTTTTTAATGTGGTTAATGTTTTTTTCTACATTCTTTATTGGAAAATATCCTATGAATTGGATTGATAAGGGAATAATCCTTTTGTCCGATTTTCTTTCTCAAAACATGACTGCTGGTCCTTTTAAAGATTTGTTGATAGATGGGGTTATTTCTGGAGTTGGTAGTGTGTTGGTTTTCTTACCTAATATATTAATACTGTTCTTGTTTATTTCAATATTCGAAGATACTGGATATATGTCAAGAGCAGTTTTTATTATGGATAAAATAATGCATAAAGTTGGATTGCATGGAAAATCATTTATTCCATTGCTGATAGGTTTTGGGTGTAATGTTCCAGCTATTATGTCAACCAGGATAATAGAGAATAAGAATAATAGAATTGCTACAATGCTTATTGTTCCTTTTATGTCGTGTAGTGCCCGTTTACCTGTGTATTTATTGATTATAGGGGCTTTTTTTAGTGATTATGCAGGTACAGTTCTCTTTCTGGTTTATTTAACGGGGATTTTGCTTGCTGTAATAGTGGCGATTGTTTTGAATAAATTTGTCTTTGTTAAAGAAAATGTTCCTTTTGTAATGGAATTACCACCTTATAGAATTCCTACCTTTATTTCTGTAGTAAAGCATATGTGGACTAAGGCTGGACAGTACCTTAAAAAAATGGGAGGTGTTATTTTAGTTGCAGTAGTGATTATTTGGACATTATCTAACTATCCGCACAATAAAGCGATAAATGATCGTTTCGATAATAGTATTGCTACCTTAAAAGAAAGTTCGTTGTCAGAAACAGATGTAAATAACCAAATTAGTGCCATGCAGAAACAGAAAAAAGCTGAGTTGCAAGAGCAATCTTATTTGGGACGACTGGGTCATTTTATTGAGCCTGTAATTAGTCCTTTGGGTTTCGATTGGCGGATGGGAGTGGCTTTGTTTACAGGTATTGCGGCAAAAGAAGTTGTTGTTAGTACACTTGGTGTAATTTATCAGGTTGACGACGATGGTTCGCCCGATAAATTATCAGAAAAAATTAAAAATGCTAAATACGACAGTGGGGTGAAAAAAGGTCAGAACGTTTATTCACCAATTGTTGCTATAAGTTTCTTGGCTTTTATTTTAATATATTTTCCGTGTGTGGCTGTTATTGCTTCAATATCTCGCGAAAGTGGAAGTTATAAATGGGGGCTTTTTTCAATTTTATTTACTACTTCGTTGGCTTGGGTTGTCTCTTTTGTAATATTTCAATTAGGTTCAATTTTTTAAACTGATATGATACAGGAAATTTTAACTTACTTGGCAATTGTTTTATCTATAGTTTTTATATTAAGAAAAATATGGAAGATTTTCTTTGCTAAGAAAAAGACAAAAGGTTGCGATTCGTGTAGCTCGTGTGATGATAGTTTAATAAAATAGTCATTCAAAGCCTACTTTTGTATTCGGATAACTAGGGTCTGCCAGATAGTACTTTAAACCTAAATAATTTGTGTTTACACCTCGCACCATCCTTATTTGAAGAGCTGTTGCTATATGATTATTATAAATTGTAGCTATTGTTGGTATGTCGGTTAATAGTCTTACTAAAGCCACAAAAAATATTACTTTATCTTCACAGTCAGAGTAGTCGTAAAATAAATATTCATCAGGGAAAAGTTGCTTTTGTTTTTTAAAGTTGAACTGATCTAATTTATAACCTGTAATAGTATTTGATAGATAAAGCAGGAAGTTGATTTTTTCTTTATCTGTCATGTTTTTTATAATTGGTATAATATCTCTAACTAAATCATCGCTTAAAGATTCACTTATTATACTGTTAAGACCAATTTTGATATGGCATGATGGGTAATTCTTGAAAAATTCAATTAGAGATTTGTTAATATGAAGGTCGAGATTTATTAATTTATCGTTATAGATAAAGTTGTAATTTTTTTTCTCTAGGTCTTCATTAAATAATGGGGATTCGGTAAAAGATAAATCAAAGGCAAAAATTTCGTAATTAAAGTCGTTGTAATATGTCTCAATTGCACTAGGCAGAGGTTCGCTTATTGAGTAATAAGGTTTTCCGTTGATAACAACATATTCTTTCTCAAAAATAATTTCGTTAAAATGATAGAGTAGGTATAGTTCGTGGTTCCATCTTCCTAGTTTAATATCGTAATTCATATATCCAAAAAGAAGCCACGAAAAGAATGTTTGTTCGTTTTTATCGTCAAACAATATGTTAGAAATAATATTTGTTATTTCTATTAATCCCCAGTCATTTATGCGCTTTTTGTTGCAGTTGTAAAGTATCTGATCGATTAAATATTCAACATCTTTTGTTGGTACTTTATACCAGTAATTGGCAATTGACTCTTCATCATAAAGTTGGAGGTTTATGTTTTTTAATTTCTTTGGAATATCAAATGAAAAGTAGGTGTTGCAGTAATTTAATTGCAACGTTTCACATTCAATAGAAGGGTCTTTTTTTACAGGTTTTAAAATTAATTTTGTATTGTTAAGATTGGCTATCTTTTTTGCATTATAAATGTATAGCTGATCAATAATATGTCGCTTTTTAGCACTTATAGGTTTTTTATTGTTAAGGACTTTTTTTTCTTTCTCGTACATGCTTGGAGATAAAATAGTATATGCTATATCCCAATATGATTCTAGATAGCTTTTGTAAGCTAATTTGGTTGATTTGTTTAGTTTTTGATATGGTCCTACAATAGATTTTATTTGATTACGTTGCTCAATATTATACAATGAGAAATCGGTTCCCTGAGCAAAGGGAGAATTATTACTAAAGCAAGGCGTTATTAGTAATACAAATATTATTATGTTTTTCAAGTTCAATTTATTAAAACAATATATAATATAATTGTTATAAGTTAGCCTATA
>JAFGOQ010000040.1 GCA_016926405.1 Bacteroidales bacterium | reverse complement strand
AGCAATATAAATAGAGGCTATTCCAAACGAAAGAGTTTCACAATTAGGATTCTTAAATCCAACTTTTATAAGTTCATTGTTAAACTGTTGTCCATAAGGAAAAGCTTTAACACTCTCGGGCAGATAAGTGTAGGCATTTTTATCTTTAGAAATTATTCTGCCAAAGAAAGGTAATATTTTAGTTGAATAAAACCAGTAAAATTGCTTTACACCAAAGGCTGTTGGACTAGAAAATTCTAAAACAGCTATATGACCCTCTGGTTTAAGAACACGATTTATTTCAGACAATCCGCGATTAAGATTTTCGAAATTTCTAACACCAAAAGCAACAGTAACAACATCAAAACTGTTATCAGCAAATGGTAATTCTTCGGAATCGCCAAGAACCATCTCTATTTTAGAATCGAGATTTAATCGCGACACTTTGGTTTTTCCAACCTCAAGCATTCCCGATGAAATATCGACCCCTGTAATTTTTTTCGGGTTAAGGCGTAAAGCCGAAATAGCAAAATCACCTGTTCCTGTTGCAACATCAAGAATATAATCGTGATTATATTTTTTCAGCCTATTTATTGTTTTTCGTCGCCAATACTTATCAATACCAAACGATAACATATGATTTAAGAAATCGTATTTACCCGAAATATTATTAAACATTTCGGTAACCTGTTGTTTTTTCGTCTTTTCCGAATCGCTATATGGAGTAATAACTTTTTTTGTCATTGCTGATAAGTATTTAATTAAACAAACTGTCCGTTGAAACAACTTTCAACGGACAGTGTTTTATGAAATGAATGTCTTTCTTATTTCAAAAGATCTTCTAGAGCATTGTCAAATTTCTTTTTAAGATCTTTAACAAAACCATAAGAACTATCGTCAATTCTAATCTCCGACTTAGTAACGTGACCAAGAGCCGAGAATGGTACTTTTGATTCAATCATAAAGTCAATAAAATCGTCCTCTTTACCTGGTGATACAGATACAACAACACGTCCTTGCGATTCACCAAATAAGAAAGCATCTTTACGAACTTCTGCATCGGTAGTAACATCGAAACCTAAGTTAAGAGCCATACTACTTTCTAATAGAGTAAAGAATAGTCCACCATTAGAAACATCGTGAGCCGAACGAACATAATGTTTTCTACAAAGCTGTAGTACTACATTTTGCATTTTCGCCTCTTCGTCTAAGTTAAAATATGGAACTGGAGACTCCTTAACTCCATGGTAATTGGCAAGATATTCAGACGATGAAATATCGTTCTTAGACTCACCAATTAAATATATCATATCGCCTTTTTCTTTAAAAGCAAGTGTTGTTTGCGATCTTTTATCTTCCAATAAACCCACCATACCAATAGTTGGAGTTGGGAATACAGGAACTGTTTTACCTGCTATTGTTGTTTGGTTATAGAAACTTACGTTACCACCAGTAACTGGAGTCTTAAGCTTAACACAAGCTTTACCCATTCCTGCAATAGCACCAACAAACTGCCAGTAAACTTCAGGATTATAAGGGTTACCAAAATTCAAACAGTTAGAAATAGCAAGAGGTTCACCACCCGAACAAACAATATTACGAGCAGCTTCGGCAACAGCAATCATTGTCCCAACTTCTGGATCGGCATAAACAAAACGTGGATTACAATCAACTGTTAATGCTAAAGCCGAATCGGTTCCTTTAATGTTCACAATTCCAGCATCACTAGGGAAGTTTGTCGACATATTAACAGTTCCCACCATACTGTCGTATTGTTCATAAATCCAACGCTTAGAAGCAATATTTGGATGAACAATCATCTTCTCAACAACCTCTTTATAGTCGGCAGGCTCTTTAACATCGTTAATATTAAATTTCTGGAACTCTTTATAGTAAGCAGGCTCTTTGAATTCACGAGTATAAACAGGAGCACCACCACCAAGCACTAGTTCCGAAGCTGGTACATTAGCAACCATTTCACCATGCCAGAAAAACTCTAATCTGTCGCCTGTTGTAACCTCACCAATAAGGGCACATTGCAAATCCCACTTATCAAAAATTGCTTGAACTTTCTCTTCTTTGCCTTTATGAACAATAACAAGCATACGCTCTTGCGACTCAGAAAGAAGTATTTCCCAAGGCTCAATATTTTTTTGTCTAAGAGGTACTTTATCAAGATCAACACGCATACCGAAACCACCTTTTTCCGACATCTCCGATGTAGAACAGATAATACCAGCAGCACCCATATCTTGCATACCAACAACAGCATCGGTAGTATTTAGCTCAAGAGTAGCTTCTAACAAAAGTTTTTCTTGAAAAGGGTCACCAACCTGAATTGATGGTATATCGTCGGCAGAATTTTCTGTGATATCAGCCGAGGCAAATGTTGTTCCGTGAATACCGTCTTTACCAGTACGCGAACCAACTATATAAACAAGATTTCCTTCGCCTTTAGAAACTGCAGAAATCATATCTTCTTTTTTAAGAATACCAACACTCATTGCATTAACCAATGGGTTTGTATTATAGCACTCATCGAAGTAAGTTTCGCCAGCAACAACAGGAACACCAAAAGCATTTCCGTAGTGCGAAATACCTTTCGAAACACCTTTTACGTGCCATTTGGTACGATCTAAACTAATATCGCCAAAACGCAACGAGTTTAACTGAGCAATAGGACGAGCCCCCATTGTAAATACATCGCGGTTAATACCACCAACACCAGTAGCAGCACCTTGAACAGGCTCTACGGCACATGGGTGATTATGCGACTCTATTTTAAAGGCACATGCAATTCCATTGCCTATATCAACCAATCCGGCGTTCTCCTCGCCTGCTTCGCACAAAATACGTTCTCCCTCGCGTGGAAGTGTTTTCAACCATTTAATAGAGTTTTTATACGACGCATGCTCTGACCACATTACAGAGAATATACTCAACTCTACAAAGTTTGGTGTACGACCCAAAATTTCTTTTATTCTATCGAACTCCTCTGGTAATAGACCTAATTCTTCTGCTGTACTAACGTTAACTTCCATCTTAGACAAATTGAGATTTGATTTTTCAAAAATTTACACAAATATACTAATCTTTATCGCTTTGCCGAGAGACAAAAGAGTTTTTTTACGGCTAAAATAGGTATTGCTTTAAGGTAAAGACGAGGCTTAACAATTAATACAAATTGAACATTATAAATATTAAACTTACTTATCCATAACGAGCAAATATTAACAAAGGAAAACAAACAAATTTTAAGGTCTCAAACGAATTGATATTTACGACTATCATTTGATTAAAGAACAAACCTCACGCTAAAGCTATATCAATTACCAATTTACAATTACACACAACTAAATAATAATCTAACCTAAATTGAAAATTCACTATACAAATTACCAGCTAATAATTTAATGCATTAGAAGTTTTATAGGCTAAATAAAGCTTTATAAAAAAATTAGAGCCAAGTATAACTTAGCTCAACATATATTATTTAAGAAACCACCCAATAAAGCATAATCAAAAACAATATTATATAAGCTACTGTATAATATCCTGCTTCAGTATTCGATACACAATATGTACCCGTTTGTCTTTAAAATCATTATTAGCAATATAAAAATCGGCATACTTATACACATACTTATCGGCAAACAGTAACTCACTCCCTGTTAATGGTGTATTACGAAAAAATCCAGGAAAATCGGTTTTTGCATCAACTGTAAACGAATAGCTATCAGACTCGTTTAACTTAATTAACACCGAAAAAGAATTATCGTCGGCGCTTGGGGTAATAACATAACCTCTTTCTAACAAAGGATTTATTTTAGAATATTGAAAAACCGAGCGACTATCATTTATCCAAACAGAGCCGTCTAATAAATCAATTGTATTTGCGTTTGAATCGCGCAAGATTACAGCAACCTCTTTTTCGGCTTCTTTATTCTGATATATTTTTACTGCAACACTCACAACAGATGGATCGGTTATGACCATTTCACTCAATACTGATTTTTTACAACCCATAAAAACGAATAAAACAGCAAATGCTACATATATAATTAATTGTCTCATATTATAATAATTAAGTATTTAACAATCCTCAAGATATAAAAACTATATAAAAGATAACATTATAGATAGTTTTAAATAGATAAAATATAAGCTCGAGTATAAGCATTAAATATTGCAAATAAAATAAATACATTATAATTATATCCTCAGATATATAGTTTCGGGATAGAGATATAGTATTTATATCCCTAGATATAAAGCTTTGGGAAAGGGATATAATGTTAATACCCTTAAACATGATTATCATATACCTTACCCCAACAATTATATCCTTAGATACAGAGATAATATCTTTGGATACAATGTCAATATCCTTTTCCCGAAGAGAAATATAGTTAGATATTGTTTCAATATCTTAGCTGAAAGAATAAATATACTATTCAAAATTATAACAACTGTGCTAAAGGATAATAAGCAATGCTATTAGATAATAGTATAAATCAAATCTAATAGTGCAAAAATGTTTATTAACTTTACTAGCACAAACTTTTTAATTAACAAAGACGGGTTTTAACTGATTTTCAAAAACAATTAACACATCTGTCAAACAAAAATATTATTACAATGCAAAGAACAGCGTTAATAACAGGAGCAACATCGGGTATTGGATTAGCCATTTCCGAGAAGTTAGCATCAGAAGGTTACAAACTAATCATTACTGGACGTAGAACCGAAAAGCTTGATGCTTTAAAATTGAAACTAGAATCAGAGTATAGTTTAGATATTCACACTCTAAATTTCGACATCCGTAATAAACAAGAGGTTGACAACGCTATCGACTCTCTTCCTGCAGAATTTGCAACAATCGATATTTTAGTTAATAATGCTGGATTAGCTGCTGGTTTATCAACAATTGACACTGGAAACATTGACGATTGGGAGCAAATGATTGACACAAACATTAAAGGATTACTTTACATCACACGCAAAGTTTCGCCAGCGATGGTAAAACGCAAATCGGGACATATTATAAACATTGGCTCAACAGCAGGAAAAGAGGTTTACTTAAACGGAAATGTATACTGCGGAACAAAGCACGCAGTAAATGCTATTTCGCAAAGTATGCGTATCGACATGCTTCCTCATGGAATTAAAGTAACCCAGATTAAACCTGGCTTGGTTGATACAGAATTCTCGTTAGTACGCTTTAAAGGCGATACAGAAAAAGCAAAAACACCTTATCAGGATATTGTGCCACTATACGGACCAGACATTGCCGAGGCTGTTTCGTTTGTCCTTAGCCGACCAGCATCAGTTAATATTAACGATCTTGAAATTACATGTACAGCACAAGCAAACTCTTTTTACGTACACCGCGAAAAATAGAGTACTAAAATAAACATTTCTTCTATAGCACTTTCGATATTTACACAACTCGAAAGTGCTATTGCTTTATATATTAGGCATTATATAACTAAACTAACTAAGTGATACTTCAAGCTAAAATCTGTGGTAAACCTGCTTTAATAAAGATAAGATACAAGCTAATGCACAAAGGTTGTTTTTAAGACAAAAAAAAAGATATCAACCGACTGATCCTTCGACAACACTTAGAGGGTAGAACAATACCTACTCTAACAAAATATTGAAATTAAGTCAACCACAGGAAATCCTGCATGAAATCTACTATTAAGGTATTTTGATGTTGCTATTTATCCTTGTTTATTAAAATTTAAATCCACTATCACTATCTGCTAAAAGAATATTTTAACTGCGATTTACTACTCTTTTTGGCTTACGTGCGAATAGACGCCTTTTGTAAGTAAAAAACAATCAAAGCGTAGATATACAGCCACATTAATACACTTAAGAGTTTTAGCACTACCAAAGGTATGTGAAATGCAGTTTCACTAGGATAGCCCGAAACACTGGCCGAAGAGAAGCTTAAACAAAACGTTACTAGTATAGTAGCAGCAGTTATCAATGATTTAAAACAAGTTACCCAAAAACAGGAGTTCAGTTTGTTAAGAACAACTAATTAAAACAATGCAACATAACTAACATTTACCTTAGCTCGCTGAAACGAGATCGGATTATTCTTATACCAACCTACCGAATACGACATTTTTACAATGCCTCGGTTCATAAACCATTGAAATCCCAATCCCGAACCATACTTTGGGTCTGTCAGCGACTTACAAGACATATCGGCCACCAAACCTAAATCAAAAAACGAAAACAGTCGAAAATCGTCGCCAACAATAAATCCAGGTTCAATTGATAACGTAGAAAATAAAGGTGTATAAAATTCATCATCATTATATCCTCGCAGATTTTTCACCCCTCCCACTCGGTATACTTCATTCTGGTTAATAGAAGATAAATTGTCGTCGGCAACATACATATAACCTCCTATAGAAGAAAATATCATATCAAACTTCTTACTAAAAAGCACTTTGCTTTTAAAAGAGTAATCAAACTGAAAATAATATTTCTTACTATCGGAATTACTTTGATATGTCAATCGATTACCAGCAAGAGCCGACAAATTTGCCTTATATCCAGGGCTAGATAGCGAATAAGGGTTATACATATTTCTAGAAAACGACAACCCATAAAGATTTTTTGTAATAGAGTTTGACCCACTAACTTTAGCTAGTTGACCAACATTATACGATTTCCGATAACTATATATAAGTTTCAAGTTATCGGTAGCAGATAGATTAAATTGCAGATAAAATTGTGGGTTTACATCAACAAAAGAGGTGTCGCGTTTGTAGAATGCAAAATCAACTCCAACACCAAAATCCCAAAGAAGATAAGGCGAATTAAATTGTGTTTTAAGACTCTGTGTAGCATTAGCCAAGCTTTGCCAGTTAAATAGAAAACTCTCGCCATTTTTAAAAATATTTTTAATGTCAAGAAGAACTTCACCAGTAAGTTTTGCTTTCCCTTTGTCGCTATTTAATCCCAAAATACCAGAGAAATTATTTACTCTTCGCTTATCTAAATAGAGATAATTAGTGCATTTATCGCCATTAAACTCTAACTCCGACTCCTTAATTTGTTTAACAAAAGATAACGATTGCAATCGCTTATCAATTTTCTGAACATCGCTATGAACGTAATTATTTTTAGGCTTTATATTTAATACTTTCGAAAGATATTTGTTGTTAACCCGAAGAGAACCCTTAACAATCAAATTATCGTAAACTATTTTTGGCCCCGAATTTATAATAACAGATAATTTTAGACTATTGCTATTAACAACAACACTATCGGTAGATACAGAGACAAAAGGGTATCCATTATTAGAATAATAATTAAGACTCTTATCTAAATACAATTCAAAATCGGGCCAATTTACAATTCGGTTTTTAGTTGGAATATATTCACTTAACTGCAACTTAACGCCTAACATGTTTAAATCAACAGAACTCCAAACATACTTATTGCCAGAAAAAAGCCACACTTTAATAGTATCAGATTTAAAATCCACAGAATCGACAGATGCCGAGATAAAACCTCGCTTTTTGGCTTTATAAATTGACTTTTTTAAATGGTTAACAAAACTAGCCGAATCTGAATAGTTGTTTCTGATATTAAAATTGAAATTTACCGAATCAACATTTATAACCTTAACAGCAACCCGTTTTTGGCTAAAAGCAGAAAACGGTATTACAAATAATAAAAAACAAAAGATTATAAATTTACGCATGCTCAATTCACACCAACTATAGACTAATAACTAAAGACTCACAGCTACAAATATAAAAAAAGGTTGCAACCAACTTCGCAACCTTTATCTTTATCGTAAAAACAATCAATTACTGATTCATAAATCCTTGCTCTTTCAATACCGAAAGCAGCATATTCGAGAAAGTAACATTGTCGGCCTTTTTGTATCTAACATCGGTAAACACCTGAGCTAGCGACTCTTTATTATTCTCTTTCACAAATGCTTTATTATCCTCACGAGCCTCTTTTTCGGCATATAAATTTTTAATATCGGCGTCAGAATAATCTTTGTATGTTTCGTTATGAACAACAGCCTCTAATGGCAAACGATCAATTTGAACAGGTTTTTCGTCGGGCCATCCTAAAGTAACTGTAGTAATTGGAACTACTCCATTTGGTAACTTTAAAGTATCGATAATATTTTTAGCCAGATATGTAGTTGTTCCCAAATAACAAATACCTAAACCTTTTGCTTCGGCAGCAACACATACTGTTTGGGCAACAAGTAAAGCATCGATAGAAGCAGTTACAAACGAAAGAAAATTATCGTAACCTGGCTCGGCATTATTTAGCTTACACCACTTATTAAAACGATTAAAATCGGCACAAAAAGTAAGAGTAACAGGAGCGTTTTTAACCATTGGCTGATTAAAATGCGAGGGTGCTAATTTCTCTTTCATATCGTTGTTGCGAGTAACAACAATACTATAAACCTGCATATTACCAGTAGTTGAAGCTCTGCAACCAGCCTCTAAAACCTCGTTTAACAACTCTTGCGAAACATCCTTATCTGAATATTTTCGTATTGTAGTTCTATTATTTAATACATCTAACATAACCATCGGTTTTAATTTGATTCAATCACAAAAATATAAAGAATTAACAATAATCAACAACTTTATAAATTAGGCGATAATAAAAACGAAACATCTAGAGTTTTACATCCGTAAACAAGTTGAATTAAAACCTGTATAAGATGAAAAACATTGCTAAAGTTGCATCAATAATTATTGTTGCCATTATTTTATTAGCCTCGTGCAAAACAACTCATCAGTGTCCGGCATACAAAAACAGTTCATTACAATGTGTTAAATAAATAGAATTATTTTCCTATATCGCAAAACATGAATTTTTGAATTTGCTAATTGATTATTAATGGCTAATTTTGGGCATTATTATTTATAACACGATAAACAAAAATAAAATGGCTACAATTAAGGTTGCTATCAACGGTTTTGGACGTATCGGGCGTAACGTATTTAAAATCGCCTTAGAAAATCCAAATTTAGAGATTATCGGTATCAATGATTTAACAGATACAAAAACATTAGCTCATTTGCTGAAGTACGATTCTACACAGGGAAAATTCTCTGGAACGGTTTCTCACGACCAGAATGGTATTATTGTAAACGGAAAGCATATTAAAGTTAGCGCAGAACGTAGCCCAGCTTCAATTTCGTGGTGTTGTGCTCCAGATGTTGTTATTGAATCGACTGGTGTTTTCACTAAGCGCGAAAGCGAAAAAGGCGGTTACGGCGATCACCTTAAAAACGGTGCTAAGAAAGTTATCTTAACTGTTCCTGCTAAAGATGCTATCGACAAAATGATCGTTCTAGGTGTTAATGATAACGACATTTCTGAAGATCTACAATGTGTTTCAAATGCTTCGTGTACAACAAACTGCTTAGCTCCTATTGCTAAAGTTCTTCACGAAAATTTTGGCATCGAGAACGGATTCATGAACACTGTTCACTCGTACACTAACGACCAAATGGTTCTTGATGCACCTCACTCAGACTTACGTCGTGCTCGTACTGCTGCTGTTTCTATGATTCCTACAACAACAGGTGCTGCTAAAGCTGTTGGTAAAGTTATTCCTGAATTAGCTGGTAAAATTGACGGTATGGCTGTTCGCGTTCCTACTCCTACAGGTTCGCTTGTTGACCTTGTTGTTAACTTAACTAAAGAGGCTACTAAAGAAGAGATTAACGCTGCTGTTAAAAAAGCTGCCGAAGGTCCTATGAAAGGTATTGTTGAATATTGCGAAGATCCAGTTGTTTCTATCGACATAGTTCACAACCCACACTCATCAATTTTTGATGCCGATAGCACAATGGTTATTGGTAAAATGGTGAAAATTCTTTCGTGGTACGATAACGAATGGGGTTACTCTAACAGAGTTGTCGATTTAATTTCGAAATTATTCTAAAATATCATATATTGATGGCTAGCAAATTTGTTAGCCATCTTTTTTTTTGATTTATGACAAACCTACAGAACTCAAAAATTACTCTACGTGCTCCCGAACCCGAAGATTTGGAAATTGCATACCATTGGGAAAATAATACAGATGTTTGGGAGGTATCGAACACTATTGCTCCTATATCGAGATATATTCTGAAACAATATTTGCAAACAGCACATCTGGATATATATACCAATAAGCAGCTGCGATTAATTATTGAAGAAAACCAAACAAAAAAAGCAATTGGTGCAATAGATCTTTTCGACTTCGATCCGTTTCATAATCGTGCTGGTGTGGGTATTCTTATTAATAATAGCAGCGACAGAAAAAAAGGATTTGCCGCTGAAGCATTAAAAACATTAATAGACTATAGCTTTACCTATTTAAATTTAAAGCAACTATACTGCAACATAACTACAGACAACAAAGCTAGTATTAAGCTTTTCGAAAATGCAGGTTTTGTTGTATCGGGAAATAAAAAAAGCTGGATTAAATCGGCAAGCGGCTGGAAAGACGAACTCTTTTTGCAGCTCATTAATGAATAAGTTTGATGAGTTGATAGGTTATCTATTTACTTTTGCTGTAAAAACAATCTAATATTAACATTTAGCACATATTTTCAGACTCATAAGACATATAATGTCTCTAACTATACCAAACCCGACAGGTTTTATAAAAAACTATCTTAATACTTATACGAGTTATAATTAATCCATTTTAATAAATATTACCATCAATATATTTATTTTTTGCAAAAAATTATAAAACGCCCACACATATGAAAAAAGCACTTTTTTTTATTCTATTTATTACCTCTATTACAAGTTTTGGACAAGACTACAATTTAATTATAGGAGATTTAATTCGAGAAAACAGATACGATAAAATTCCATCAGTATTAAATAAGTGGCAAAAATCTGAGCCTGATAACTCAGATATGTATATTGCTTTTTACAATTACTACATAAACAAAACTGAATCAAAGCCTATTAGAATATCATCAAAAGATATGAATCTTAATAGCGGGAGCCCCATAGTTGTTTATTATAATAATTTTATTCACCAAATAGATTCAAATAATCTTGCTATAGCAAATAAATATCTAAATGAAGGAATTACCAAAAATCCAAAACGTCTAGATATGTATTGGCTTAAAATTAGCCAACTAATAGACATCGGTAATATCGAAGGTTTTTTTAGCGAAATATATAAGCTTCTCGATTTAAATAATGATAAAAAATGGAAATGGTTAAGATTTAACGATGTACTTATAACTAGTCAAGAAGATGTATTTAACGATAGAATCGCTAATTACATTAATGAAATTCTGAATCATGGTATACCTCATACAACTGAAACGATAGAACTAACAGAAAAGATGATTATACAAAATCCTTTCGATTTATCTTTTTATATACTACTCAGTAGATGCTACATGGAATTAGGCGAATGGGATAAAGCCTTGAATCTATTACGAAGTATCAACTCAAAAAAAACAAACTCAAAATTTAGACTTTCACTTCCAGAATTAAGAGATGTTGAAATTAAATTTTTAACGGCAAGATGCTACTATGAATTGAGCGATCTGAAAAACGCTAAAAAATATTACAAAAAAGTAGTTAACCATAAATATAAAATTATGTTAGATCAAATTGCAAAAGACGAGATAACAAAAATCAATAAACTAAATAAATCTAAATAAACCTTCAACTACTGTGAACTTGCTCCTAGTATTTACATCCTCTACAAAACAGTAGAGTGCACACAAATATTATAAATCATCAAATTATTAAACAACAACTAGCCATTGTTGGCACTAGCTAAATAAGGCCTACTACATTTTAATATAAACCGAGGAAAGCAGCCACAATACTGCTTTCCTCGGTTTATAATTAACATCCTTTAATTTGGCAAGATTCTTAACGTATAGCTTCTTTAACAAATTTTAATCTGTCAAAATTATCAATAACATTAGTTTTAATCTGTTTAACAAAATCATTGTCTGGATTTTCAGCTATTATTTTATTTATTTCGTCAATCCCAATATTGTTATCTTTTAACAAGCAATGTAAAATGGATCTTGAAATCTTATCATTCAAATTGTTAGTAGATTTAATTCTTTTATTGAAACTATCTAAAGCTTTTTGATAAAAGATATTAGAACTGTCAGAAACGTTTAGTGTTTCATATAATAAACCAATATACATCAAACCTTCAGCATACTCACCTTTTACCTTGAATAATGATTTAATATCGGAAATTGCTTTAGTATATTCACTAAAAGAAACATGTATACTAACTTTATTAAGATACGCTGCCTCATTTTTGCAATTTTTTTCAATGGCTACATTCAGAAAAGATAAAGCCTTTATTAATTTCAGAGAATCCTCCTTAAAGTAGGCTGATCCACCTACATTAGAATATAATTCAACGGCAAGATCAACTAATTCATCATCCGAAAATTTACTAATTTCGTCATCAGTTAAATTTGTAAGCTCATGAAACTTTTCTGCATTCACAGTAGAATTATTTAATTCTTCATATAGTTTGTCACTTTCTTCTGAATTATTTGATGCTTCTTGTAATTTGCTAGCTCTATTTGTACAACTACAAATAAAACACAAAATAAGTAATGTAAATAACTTGTTCATAACATTTAACGCTGTTTATATTATT
>JAFGOQ010000039.1 GCA_016926405.1 Bacteroidales bacterium | reverse complement strand
TTCAAACATCATTGTTAAAGATAAATATACCGTATATTCTAAAAACCTATCAACGTAACAAACACCCTACTTACAGTAGCATTTGCTTTTAACAACCACAAATTTGCCCTTTTGTAGGGTAATGTCTCAGAATCTGTGTAAGTGAATTTATTTTTTCGGTAAAAAACAAAAAAAATTGCGGTTCTAGACCCAATATTGCCCTTTCACACCCCCAACATCGCTGTTCGAAACCTCGATTTTGCCCTTCTAAACCACAAAATTGCCGTTTTTTACCTCGACATCTCCCTCTGTAAGCTCTAAATTGCCCTTTAAAAGCTCTAAATTGTTTTAATTTAAGCACAAAATTGCCCATCTGAAGCTCTAAATCGGGTATTATATCCTCGGCATTGCCCATCTGAAGGGGAATTTTCTGGAAAAAAACAAAAAAAATTGCCCTTTTGTACCGCAATATTGACCTTTTTAACCGCGGCATTGCCGTTGTGAAGCTCTAATCGCTCCTTTTTATGGGCAAGTTAGAGCTTTTGAACGGCAGTATTTAGTATATGGAACCGCAATTAGCAGTATCATTATGGCGCTATAGAGCTTTATTTTTAAAAAGTGGCATATAAATATGTCAAACACTACCTTTACAACCCCGCAAATAGCCCATGTTTACCTTTATAATAGAGAATAAAAAAGAGGGTGTCCAAAAAACTAAATTAGACTGTCATCCTGAGCATTGTCGAAGGATTGTTTCATTGAAAACACAACGTTTCGACTCCCGTGACATCTAAATTCTAATTAATTGTTTTTGGACACCCTCTTAAATACAATTCATTAAGACTCTTTTTCACATATCTAACTCCTTTAAAACATTTTATTTCTATATTAATTTGAATTAGTGACTTTAATTGTGAAATTTGCGGTCGCAACAGATATATAATTTTATGAAGCAAGTAAGAGCAAAAAAAAATCTAGGACAACACTTTCTGAACGACCAAAATATCGCAATTAAAATTGTTGATAGTCTTATGTGTCAATCTCCAAAATCTGTTTTGGAAATTGGACCAGGAATGGGAGTGCTTACTAAGTATCTGTTAAACTATCCCGAAGTAAATCTTAAGCTAATCGAAATCGACGGCGAATCAGTTGAATATCTTAATGGCACTTACCCTGCACTGAGTGGTAAAGTACACTTTGGCGATTTTCTTAAAATAGACATTAACGAACTTTTTACCGACGATTTTACTGTTATTGGTAATTTTCCATACAATATTTCTTCGCAAATATTTTTTAAAGTTTTAGATTACAAAGACCGCATTCCATCGGTTGTTGGTATGATTCAAAAAGAGGTTGCCGAACGTTTGGCATCGCCACACGGATCGAAAGCGTATGGAATTCTTAGCGTTCTTTTACAAACTTTCTACGATATTGAGTATCTTTTCACGGTCAACGAAGGAGTTTTTATTCCTCCTCCGAAAGTTAAGTCGGCAGTTATTAGGCTTACCCGCAATCAGCGTACCGACATTGGTTGTAGCTGGTCTCTGTACAAAGAGATAATTAAACAGGCCTTTAACCAACGACGCAAGACAATGCGCAACTCGCTAAAAAGCATTATTGTTCCTCTAGGATTCGACCACGAATGGATGAATCGTCGACCAGAACAAATGAGTGTTGAAGATTTTATTGAGTTGGCTTGTATTATCAGCAAACTTAGAGAGGAAAAACTGGAATAAAGAACATAACAATAGGAGGATGGTGATATGGACTTCACAATTACTAGAGAATACATTGACGAATTAAAAAAAGTAATTAGCCAGAGCGACGAAGCTAACGCTCGACAATTAATTGAGAACCTCCATCCTGCCGATATAGCAGAAATTTACGACGATCTTTCTATCGAAGAGGCACAATTCTTATATATGCTTCTTGATGGTGAAACAGCTGCCGACGTTCTTGTTGAACTTGAAGAAGACGACAGAGATAAGTTTCTAAAATCGTTTACAGGCGAAGAAATTGCGCGTCGATTTATAGATAATATGGATTCCGACGATGCTGCCGATATCATCGCCGACCTTCCCGACAATAAAAAAGAAGAGGTTCTTCTTCACCTTGACGACCTTGAACAAGCTGGCGACATTGTAGACCTGCTTCACTACGACGAAGACACCGCTGGGGGTCTTATGGCAAAAGAGCTTATTCAGGTTAACGAGCAGTGGAATATTCTCACCTGTTTGCGCGAAATGCGTAAACAAGCTGGCGATGTTGACGAGGTTTACTATATATATGTTGTCGACGACGACGATATTCTTAAAGGAACTCTTCCTTTAAAGAAACTATTAATGAACGACACCGCCACTCGTATTCAAGACATTTGTAAGCGCGATATTATTTCTGTTCATGTTGATACTCCTTCAGAAGAGGTTGCCAACATTATGGAGAAGTACGACCTTGTTGCACTTCCTGTTATCGATGCTATTGGACGACTTGTTGGTAGAATTACTATCGACGACGTTGTAGATGTTATTCGCGAAGAGGCCGAAAAAGATTACCAAATGGTTTCGGGTATTACCGAAGATGTTGAAGCTTCGGACAGTGTTTTGCTACTTACACGTGCTCGTTTACCATGGTTAGCCATTGGATTGGCAGGAGGTATCACCTCGTCGATGATTATTGGTTTGTACGAAAACGACATTCAAACATATGCCGGACTAGCTGCCTTTATGCCAATGATTGCCGCTATGGGTGGTAATGTGGGTGTGCAGTCGTCGTCAATTGTAGTACAGAGTTTGGCAAGTGGCCACTATAAACAAGACGGAACAATAAGAAAGCTATTAAAAGAACTTATGGTAGCTTTTACAAATGCTGCTGTTTTAGGATTAATAATATTCTCGTACAGTTTTTTCGCAAAACATTCGTGGCCATTAACACTTTCGGTATCAATTGCTATGGTGTCGGTTATTATTTTTGCATCACTATTCGGAACTCTTGTCCCTATACTACTTAATAAAGTAAAAATAGATCCTGCTTTGGCAACAGGTCCATTTATATCAACATCAAACGATATTGTTGGCATGTTTTTATATCTGATGATTGCGCGAGCACTGTTTATGCATTTTGGATAAAATAAACCATTATAAAAAAGCTATAGCCAAGACATTAAAATCTTGGCTATAGCTTTTTATATAACAACAACTACTATTTTTCGATATTCTTACGATAGTTATTCTCCCATTTCCAAGCAGACTCAAGCGAATCGGCAAGGGAAAGCTTGGCAGTCCAATTAAGTTCGCGCTCTGCTACAGCAGTATCAGCCCAAACTTGTTCAATATCGCCAGCTCTACGTCCAACAATCTTATAATTTAATTTCTGCGCAGTAACCTGTTCAAAAGTCTTTACAATTTCTAAAACAGAATTACCTGTTCCTGTTCCAACATTAAAAACCTCGAAATCATTGGCATTGCGACTTTCTATCAAACGCTCAATAGCAGCAATATGAGCAAGAGCCAAATCGGTAACATGAATATAATCGCGAACAGCAGTGCCATCGGGCGTATTATAATCGTCGCCAAAAATCATAAGCTCTTTTCTTATACCATAAGCTGTTTGAGTAACAAACGGAATTAAATTGTTAGGAACTCCATTAGGCAACTCTCCTATTTCGGCCGATTTATGAGCACCAATAGGATTAAAATATCTTAATGCAATGGCTCTAACCGACATATTAGATGCAATAACATCTTTTATCATTGTTTCGCAAACCTGCTTAGTAAAACCGTATGGCGAAAGAGCCTCTTTAATAGGCGCTTGCTCGGTTACAGGTAAAACATCGGGTTGTCCATACACAGTACACGACGACGAGAATACAAGATTCTGGCAGCCGTTTTCCTGCATAACCTGTAATAGGTTCGACATTCCTCCCAAATTATTATTATAATATTTTAAAGGCTGTTCAACCGACTCGCCAACAGCTTTCCATGCCGCAAAATGAATCACCGAATTAATCTCTGGATGACTTTTAAAAACACTAGATAACTGTTGGTAATTAGTCACATCAACATTATAAAAAACAGGCTTCTGGCCACAAATTTTATAAATACCATCGAGCACTTCAATACTAGAATTACCAAGGTTATCGACAATAATTACATTATATCCTTTGTTTAAAAATTCAACTGTGGTATGCGAACCAATATAGCCCATTCCACCAGTTACTAAAACCGTTTCTGCCATTACTCCCAAAGATTTGAAGGATAAATATTATCTGTAACAAGCTTATTTATCATATTAACAACATCTGGACGATCTTCTTGATATGTAACACCAAACCATTGAGCATCGCTAGTAAGAACACGAATTGGTCGCTCGTTACTGTCAATTGTTTGCTGAACTAAAAGCGGAATAAAGTATTCAGCCTTAATATTATCAGCATTATTCTTTACAAATTCAACAAAACCAGCCTCTAGTTTAGTAAATATATCGGGAGTAAAACCCCAGAAATTCATCGACACAGCATCGTCTTCGTTTAATTTATGGCTATTACCATCGTTATCCTTATATATAATATTGCCATCTATACGCTGAACATGAGTGCGTTCGTTTATCTCAACAAGGTTATTATTAGCATCAACACCACATACACCGCGCGACACAAAACCATTATCAGACAATGTTTTAGATATAAGATAACCTACCATGCAATAATCTGTATTACCGGTTTTATATTGATTTACAAAAAAGTCAGAAATAGTTTTAAAAGCGTCGGCACCATAAAAATCGTCGGCATTAATAACAGCAAAAGGCTCGTTAATAACATCTTTAGCCATTAAAATAGCATGACCTGTTCCCCATGGTTTAACACGATCGGCAGGAATAGTAACACCCTCAGGAACAATATCTAACTCCTGATGAACATATTCTACCTGAACTTTACCAGAAAACTTATCACCCAAAGCAGCTCTAAAGTCAGCCTCAATATTCTTACGAACAACAAAAACCACTTTTCCAAATCCAGCACGTATAGCATCATAAACCGAATATTCAAGTATTGTCTCTCCCGAAGGGCCAAGTTTGTCTAACTGTTTTAAACCACCGTAACGGCTACCCATTCCAGCTGCTAACACTAATAATGTAGGTTTCATATTTATTTAATTTTTTTATGATTTAACACGCAATAACATATTTTGCAACGCTCAAAAAGAAAAGAGCGCATTTTGTAGCACGAATATAATGATTTAAAATGTCAGCAAAAACAATAATAGCGAAGATTAAAACGCATTATTTTGTTCTTTGCAGCATCTTTACAACTTTGTACCACAATATTTACAAAATTCGGCATCCAAATCGTGTCCCTCTTGCAAACAAGAAGGGCAAACCTGTGTTGTAGTTTTCTTTGTAGACTGAATCATTCCAACAGAAATAATTCCGGTTGGGATAGCAATTATTGCGTAACCCAATATCATAACAATACTAGCAACAAACTGACCAAAGCCTGTCTGTGGCGAAATATCTCCATATCCCACTGTTGTCATAGTAACAACAGCCCAATAGATACTTTTTGGAATGTTAGTAAAACCAGATTCACTGCCTTCAATCATATACATTAACGTGCCGATAATAACCATTAGCATAAGAACTGTAAATAAAAAAACAGTTATTTTATGACGACTCTCTTTTATCGATCGGTAAAGTAATGACCCGCTATTTACAAATCTGTCGAGCTTAAAAATTCTAAACATTCGCAATAATCTAAGCGATCGTACAACCATTAACGAGTGTGTTCCAGTAATAAAAATCCCTATGTATGTAGGTAAAATTGCAAGCAAATCTATAATTCCATAAAAACTAAAAATATATTTCCAAGGTCTGTTAACCGACCAAATACGCGAAAAATACTCTATAGTAAACAATATTGTAACTATCCATTCAATCACCAAGAAATAGCTTTCGTATTTAATATTTAACGGGACAATACTTTCTAGCATCACCAAAACAATGCTTAAAAGAATAAGAATTAAGATTACTATATCGAAAGCTTTTCCTGCTACAGTATCAGCCTCAAAAATAATTTCCCGTATTTGCTCTCTATATTTTTTCATGTTAATTGCAATGTTTTAAAAATTATGACGTAATATAGTACAGATAGACTAATCAACCACAACAACCATGAATAGAATTTTTATACTTGCAGTTTTTATCTTGCTCTTTACGTCATGCTATAAAGACAATTTTAACGATACAGTAGACACTTCTGAATGGGAACCAGAAATAGCATTTCCTCTTATGGAAGGTATCATAAAGATAAACCCCGATTTAACTGTTGAAAACGGGAAAATTCTTTACAATAAAATAACAAAAGACGACACTATAAAAGATCTCTCCGACCTGAAAAAATTTGCTAATAATACTAAATCTATCACGTTTCATTTTATAAGCAATAACCACACTCCTCTTAAATTATCGTCTCGAATAATTCTCAAGAATTGGATGAACCAAGACCTTTCGTATATTCTTGACAAAAGTGAATATACTACTAATAAAGCCGATACAACAAATAATATTTTTTCAAAGGGAGAAGTATATGCAACTATTAAATCTGAACATATAGACAAAATTAATGAATTAGATTATGCAATTATTGAAACAACTATAGACATAACTGATATAAACCCATTATACAAACCAAAAGAAGGACAAAACTTAGTAGATATAATTGTTGGTGCAATTATTACATATAAAATGAATTAAATACACAATGGATAAAAAGACACTATTCATATTTATATTATTCTGCACGCTGTTTTCTTTAAAAGCACAACAATTAAACACCCTTTTTTTGATGAATAATAGCATAGAGTCTAATTCTGAAAACCCATCAAAAAGACTCTATTGCAAATATCTTATAGGATTACCTGCACTCTCCGCGTTACATTTTGATGTAGGAAGTACGCTTTCATACAGAAATATAATTTCTAAAACTGGAGATTTGCGACTTGACAATATTTCAAAGAATACTTTTTCGAGAAACACTATTTCTACAAATTTTAGTCTTCAATTAATTTCAATTGGATATAAATTGAATCGCAAAAACGACATCTTCTTTTCGGTAAACGATAAAGTTTATGCAAGATTTACCTACCCTAAAGATTTTGTAGAATTTGGAATAAATGGTAATAAACAATTTATAGGCGAAACATTAAATCTTAAAAGTTTATCGGCAAGAGCGGCTTATTATAGAGAATATTCTTTTGGCATTGCCAGAACCATAAATAAACGATTAGACTTAGGGATGAAACTAAAAATACTTTTCGGCAAAGCTTCTTTCAAAAGTAATATTAAAGAATTGTTGCTTTATACCGATGCTAATTCGTATGCACTTACGGCTAAAAGTAATATTGAATTATTTGCATCGATGCCAATAACTGTAGCAACCGATATAGACGGAAAATTATCTGACATCAAAACTAACAATTTTGACGCCTTTAAATTTATAATGAACTCCGCCAACAAAGGAGTTGCAATTGACTTTGGTGGTAAATATATTTTCAACAAAAAATTAACTTTAACAACCAGCATAATTGATTTTGGCTTCATTAGATGGTCGTCAGATGCAAATAAATTTTCGCAACAATTAGAGTATAATATATCAGGAAATACTTATTCAACAACAAGCGGAACTATTATTGACTCATTAAGAAATAGCATAAAACCAATTCCTTCAAAAAGCAATTTTACAACCTGGTTACCAACACGCACAAATCTTGCCATTGAATATAAATACTCCAATAAAATATATTTCTCAGCTTTAAGCAGAACCGAAATACTTTACAACACTTTCATTCCTTCATTTACTATTGGTGCAAGTTATTCACCCAACTACAAATTTTCGTCAATTATAACTTGGTCTTATATAAATAACTCGTTTTTGAATATTGGAATTGGCGCTAGCTATCAAATTGGTATAACACGATTTCATTTTGTTACCGACAATGCTTTAGCAGCTATTTGGCCAGAATTAATACGCGGCACATCGGTTCGCTTAGGAATAAACTTTGCTTTTGGATGTCCAAAAATTAAGAAAAAGAAAGTCGACTGCGGATGTAATTTGCCAATATACACTGCTAAAAGAAGATAACTTCTTTTGATTACGGTAAATATTCCATAAATTAATATCTGTAAAAACAGACAAAATGTTAGTAAAAACATATTCAGCATCAGTTTTTGGAATAGAATCAACTTTAATAACAATTGAGGTTAATGTTTATACAGGTTACCAATTCTACATAGTTGGCCTGCCTGACAACGCTGTAAAAGAGAGCCAAATTAGAGTTATATCATCGCTAAAAAATATAGGATACCGACATCCTGGAAAAAAAATTGTAGTGAACCTAGCTCCTGCCGATATTAAAAAAGAGGGAACAGCTTTCGATTTACCTATTGCCATCTCAATTCTTACTTCAAGCGAACAGATTTATATTGATAATATATCCGATTATTTATTATTGGGTGAACTATCATTGGACGGAACCCTTCGACCCATAAAAGGTGTTTTACCTATTGCCATAATGGCACGCGAAAAAGGCTTTAAAGGAATAATTCTTCCTCAAGAAAACGCATACGAAGCAGCTGTTGTAAATAACCTTGAAGTATATGGAATGAGTTCCTTGCAAGATGTTATTAGCTTCTTATTGAAGAGAGAAAAATTTACACCAACAATTATTAACACTCGCGAATTATTCTATAATCAAATAAACACTTTCCCTTATGACTTTGCCGATGTAAAAGGTCAAAAAAATGTAAAACGAGCATTAGAAATTTCTGCATCGGGAGGGCATAACATAATTATGATAGGACCTCCCGGAGGAGGAAAAACGATGCTTGCCAAGCGATTACCATCAATTCTTCCACCATTAAATTTACACGAAGCATTAGAAACAACAAAGATTCACTCTGTAGCAGGAAAAATTGAAAGCAAAACATCACTAATTACTCAACGCCCATTCCGATCACCACACCATACTATTTCCGATGTTGCCTTAATTGGGGGAGGAACATTCCCACAACCAGGCGAAGTATCAATGGCTCATAACGGTGTTCTATTCTTAGATGAACTACCAGAATTTAAAAGAGGCGTTTTGGAAGTCCTACGTCAACCAATCGAAGATAGACATATAACTATCTCTAGAGCAAAATTCTCAGTTGAATTCCCTGCCAGCTGCATGCTTGTAGCATCAATGAATCCATGTCCTTGTGGCTACTACAACCACCCAACAAAAGAGTGTGTATGCAATAACAATGCTGTTAGAAATTATCTAAACAAAATTTCGGGTCCTCTATTAGACCGTATTGATATTCATATAGAGGTGGTTCCTGTAGAATTTACAGAACTTTCTTCGACAAAAAAATCAGAAGACAGTAAAACAATAAGAGATAGAGTAGTTAAAGCACGTGAAAAACAAAACGAAAGATTTAAAGGCAAAAAGTCAATTTTCTCGAATGCTCAAATGACAACAAAAGAAATTCACGAATTCTGTAAAGTTGACAATCAAGGCATGCTACTTCTTAAAACAGCAATGGAAAAAATTAATCTTTCAGCAAGAGCCTACGACAGAATTTTAAAAGTCTCGCGAACTATAGCAGATCTAGATGATTCCGAAATCATAAAACCTGAACATGTTGCCGAAGCTATTCAGTACAGAAGTCTGGACAGAGAAAGCTGGGGATCATAAAAAGGGCAAAACAATTCTGAAAAT
>JAFGOQ010000038.1 GCA_016926405.1 Bacteroidales bacterium | reverse complement strand
ATTATTTTTTTTAAAAAACTTTAAATTAAAGAATTATATTTTTCTGTGTTTTGAATTTTCGATAAAAAAAAGAGACTGCTCTAAAAAGGCAGCCTCTATTTTGTTTATTTTAATATTTCTTTAAACAACAATATTGACAATCTTTCCAGGAACAATAATAACCTTCTTAGGCGTTTTCCCTTCTATCCATTTCTGACTTCGTTCATCGGACATTACAATTTTTTCTATTTCGTCCTTTGGTGTGGTCAGAGGCAATTCTAACGTAAATCGCATTTTACCATTAAATGACACCGGATAGTTAAAGTTATTTTCAACTAGCACCGACTCGTCGACAGCAGGAAAATTGGCCTGAACAACACTGCTATTATTACCTAACAGATGCCAAAGTTCTTCGGCAATATGTGGAGCAAATGGCGAAAGTATAATTGTAAGATCTTGTAATATTGCACGTTTATTACAGTTTAGCTTACCAAGGTCGTTAACACAAATCATAAATGTGCTTATTGAAGTGTTAAACGAGAAGTTCTCGATATCTTCGGCAACCTTTTTTATTGTTTTATGAAGAGCTTTCAACTCTTCCTTTGTTGGCTCATCGTCTGATACAGAAAGATTATTATCGGCATCGTGGAATAATCGCCATAGTTTACGAAGGAATTTATAAACACCATCGATACCTTTAGTATCCCAAGGTTTTGATTGCTCTAGAGGGCCTAAAAACATTTCGTACATACGAAGAGTATCGGCACCATATTGTTCGATGATAGTGTCTGGGTTAACAACGTTAAACATAGACTTACTCATCTTCTCCACCGCGTATCCACAACGATATTTACCATCGTCTTCTAAAATAAACTCTGCATTAGCATATTCTGGCATCCATTTTTTGAATGCTTCAATATCTAAAATATCGTTATTAACAATATTAACATCTACGTGAATTTCGGTTGTTTCGTAGTTGTCTTTAAGATTTAACGAAACATATTTATTAGAGTCTTTTACTCTGTAAACAAAGTTAGAACGACCCTGAATCATTCCTTGGTTAATAAGTTTCTTGAAAGGCTCGTCAAGAGTTGTATCTCCTAAATCGAACAAAACTTTATTCCAGAAACGCGAATATATAAGGTGACCAGTAGCATGCTCGGTTCCTCCGATATACAAATCAACATTTTCCCAATATTCGTTTGCCTCTTTCGACACAAGAGCATCGTTATTACGAGGATCCATATAACGCAAGTAATATGCCGACGAACCAGCAAAACCAGGCATTGTTGATAACTCGTATGGATAGCCCTCTTCGGTACACCAATTTTCTGCGCGTCCTAAAGGTGGCTGACCATCTTCTGTTGGTAAATATTTATCAATCTCGGGCAATTGCAAAGGAAGTTTATCCTCAGTCAATGCGTAAGGCATTTCGTCTTTAAAATATATTGGGAAAGGCTCGCCCCAATAGCGCTGACGGCTAAAAATAGCATCGCGTAAGCGGAAATTAATCTTACGCTGACCAATCTTACGAGATTCTAAATTATCTATTATTTTGTTAATAGCATCTTTAACCTCAAGGCCATCAATAATGCCAGAGTTAATACACTTTCCCTCTTTACTATCGTAACTCTCGGTCCAGGTAGAAGTGTCGGAAGCGCCATGCTCTGGATTTACAATAACCTGCACTATTGGCAAATTAAAATGACGAGCAAAAGCAAAATCGCGACTATCGTGAGCAGGAACGGCCATTACTGCACCTGTTCCGTAACCAGCAAGCACATAGTCCGAAATCCAAACAGGAATTTGCTCACCAGTAAATGGATGAACAGCATACGAACCTGTAAAGACACCCGATACACGCTTAACCTCAGTCATACGCTCGCGCTCGGTACGCTTACTTGTTGCTTCAATATAATCGTTAACAGCTTGCTGCTGCTCGGTAGTTGTAATTTGTTTTACGTAGTCGCTCTCTGGTGCAAGTACCATAAACGAAACTCCATAAATAGTATCGGGACGAGTTGTAAACACCTCAAGTTTAACATCGCTATTTGCAACATCGAAAGTTACTTCGGCACCTTGCGAACGACCAATCCAATTACGTTGAATTTCTTTAATAGCATCGCTCCACTCAAGCTTATCAAGATCGGTTAATAAACGTTGTGCATAAGCCGAAACACGCAACGACCACTGACGCATATTCTTTTGCACCACTGGATGACCGCCACGAACTGACAATCCTTCTTTAACCTCGTCGTTAGCTAATACTGTTCCTAATTTAGGACACCAGTTAACCATTGTGTCGGCCAAAAATGCAAGTCGGTAGTTAAGTAAAATTTCTTGCTGCTCTTTTTCTGTTTTACTGTTCCATTCTTGGGCAGTAAAAGAAAGTTCTTCGGAACAAGCTGCATCGATATTTGCAGTTCCGTTTGTTTTGAATTCGGCAATAAGATTATCTAACGACTCTGCTTTTTGCGTTTTATTATTAAAAAAGGCGTTAAACATTTTAATAAATGCAGCCTGAGTCCATTTATAATAATCAGGATCGCATGTACGAATCTCACGATTCCAATCAAACGAGAATCCTATTTTATCTAATTGCTCTCTATATCTGTTAAGATTAACCTCGGTAGTAATAGCTGGGTGCTGACCTGTTTGAATTGCATACTGCTCGGCAGGTAATCCATAGGCATCGTATCCCATTGGATGAAGCACGTTAAAACCCTTAAGTCTTTTATAACGAGAATAAATATCGGAGGCAATATATCCTAGCGGATGACCAACATGCAAACCTGCTCCCGATGGATATGGGAACATATCTAACACATAAAACTTTGGTTTAGTTTTATCTATCTCTACTTGATAAGTTTTTTGCTCGCGCCAGTAGTCTTGCCACTTTTGTTCTGTCTCTTTAAAATTGTAATCCATATAATTAAGGGTCTTTTGTTTTTATATCAAACCGCAAAAGTATAAAACAATAACAAACTCTTAGCATTAAGATTTATATAATTAATATTTACCACCAAAAAAATTACGAATTGAGTAATTGTTGATGACGAATTAGTTAATATAAAAGATATGTTACAACTAATTAAACAAAAAAAGAGGTTGGCAAACAATTGCGAACCTCTCTGACAACAACGCCGATTACCAGTCGGCCTGAAAAAATAAAAACAACAATTATTCTTAATTTAAATCCTCTTCAACAATTTCACCCGCTTTTAAACGTCGTAAATGGTTGCGAACACTATCGTTATTCGATTTCACAAACTCGGTAATTATTTTATATACCGAACCATAAACATCGGGTTTAACACGGCTCATAACCTCTAGATACGACAAAAGTTCGTTATTAATTAGCTGTAAAACCATAGGATGCAAGCTTGTTGCCGATGGCATATCAGACAAATCGACATTATTAACAGCGTTATCCTGAACGGCCTGATTCCACTCCTGGCGAACAGCCTTTATGTTATTAAAAGCGTTTAGCAAGTCGCCACATTTGGTTATTGCCTGCAATACTTCTGGCTTCTCACAATCGGCAATCATTGCGTCTAAATCGGCCGACTCTTCGCTGTACGACTTATAAATAAAATTACGATTGTAGGCACCAATAGCATGAGCTACTATTTCTGCATTATCTTTTTCCTCTTTGTTTATGCTTAATAATTTAGAATCTAAAATCAACCAAAAAGCACGAACTTGATTATCGCGTTTAGCGTCGAGCGGAATAAAAATTGAATTAGCACGCTGCTCGTTTAACGATTCGGTTAACATGCCATTACGCACTAAGGCTTTTTCTGTTAATTCCGACAAATAAGCATCGGCAACAAATTCTGGATTTGCCTCGGCTTTAATAGCAGTAATAATGTTGCCTGCAGTTCTGTTTAACTTACGTGTACTACTTTTAGAGTGAATAGAGTTTTCAATTGTTTTCATAAAAAAATATTTAAGGTTAATAAAATACTCCTGAAAATAAATAAAAACTCACTAACTGCAAAACGATATTCAGATTTTTAATTAACAATTTTATGTTTATAACAACATAAGCACTAAGCCAATGCGCTAAAACATACGTACACCGTGGTTTTTACCAATAAAACACTACCGCAAAAAAAAAATATCAACTGTATTTGGCGTAAAACAGAAAAGCAAATCAACTAATTGGTAATTTAAAGATCACTTCTAAATTAAATATAGAAAGGCAAGAATGTTTATAAGATAATATTTGAAGCAGATACGGCTAACAAATAAATATTAAAACCCCCAACAGAATACACAATAGATTACTTTAAAACAGTAAATACAGAGGCCAGAAGCAGCACCAAAGGCAATTATGGAGATTAATACAGCGATGCTATCGGCATTTTACTCTAAATATAGATAGACAGGTTAATGCTATCGGCAATAAGCTTTAAATGAAAATTGACACTCTAATGCTATCGGCAATAAGCTCTAAAAAAAAATTTGACACTCTAATGCTATCGGCAATAAGCTCAAAATGAAAATTGACACATTAATGCTATCGGCATTAAGCCCTAAAAAAAATTTGACACTCTAATGCCATCAGCATTAAGCTCTAAAAAAAATTTGACACCCTTTTGCCATTAGCAATAAACCACAAAACTATAAAACATAGGCCAAACAAGTGTTTTAACACCTTATACTAAAATGCAATAGGTGTAGAAACTTATTTTTAAGCTTTTATCCCCAAATAGCTAACAAAACCAGTGCATTTACAGCAATATGTGGCAGGGCAAGCTGTTTTAGATCTTTCTTTATTAGATAATAAACAAAAAACGAATTTATGATAAAGGCAACCATAACTACTTTTATTAACATTTGCTTATTGTCTAAATAATGAAGTAAAAACAGAAAGGCAAAAATTGAGGATAACACGTACGAGGCCATCAACAACATAAAACGTTGCGATCCGCGCACATTAAACTCTTTTCGGAATATTATTCGAAACGGAAAAAAGTAAAAACCTATTGGAATTATAACAATAACGTAGGTATAAAATGGTAGTACATTAATAACACACAGTAGCAGCACTAATGCAGCAAACAATGTAATAACAAGCTCGTAATTGCGCGATAGTAGTTTTTTCATAAGAATAGATTTAAATCGAGGAGTAATATAGATCAAAAAAAAACCGAAACTTTCGTTTCGGTTTTTAACAGTGGTGCCACCTGGAATCGAACCAGGGACACAAGGATTTTCAGTCCTTTGCTCTACCAACTGAGCTATGGCACCATTGTTTTTAAATGCACTGCAAAACTAGAGCTTTTATTTGATTTTGCAAACACTTTTAAAAATAAAATTGATATTTATTTTTTCGAAACAGTAGAAAAATCAACCATTACAGACGTAATAAAATTGTTATCAAGGCAATAAAAAGTTATTTTAAATGCATCTAAATAACAACTAACAATACTATTATTATTGTGCAAATAGTATTTGCTATCTTTCGCGCAAATTAAACAGATACAAAATATGAAAATGTTAAAAACAACAACAGCTGCACTATTGCTTGCAGCCCTTTTTACAAGCAATATCAACGGGCAAGAGTCCGACAGTAGAAAAGTAACAAACAAAACATCGTTTACAGCCACTTTTATGCCTCTATCGATAATAGATCCATCGCCACGCATACGATTAGGTGGCGAGTTCTTATTTAATCATAAATACAGCGTATCGGTTGATTTTGGCTTTGGTGACGAATTTATATCGTACGAAAAAGAAAACAGAAGCAATGCAGATTACAATTTGTGGGAGATTAGACCCGAATTTAAAGCGTATAAGCACGTAAACAAATACATTGCTTTTTACGCTGCTACAGAGCTGTTTTTTATTAACCATAACGACAAATTTTTAGATAGTCATTACCAATCGGAAAGCGGCAATACTGTATACTACAATAGCACCGATTATCATAGAGTAAAATATGGTGTAAACTTTAAAGGTGGATTTAAAGCTACTTTAATGGAAAGAATAAGCCTAGAAGCATACGCTGGTATAGGTGTTAGAGCACGACAAATAGATTACAGCAATACTTCGGTAATTGAAAATGACGATTACTATTTTTTTGAAGGATGGGATAATTACATATCAAACAAAGAAGGAAATTCTGTTAATCTGAATATAGCAGCAGGCATAAGAATAGGGTTTGTACTATTCGCCAATAAATAGTAAGATTTAAGGGTATTTTTTTATCTTCGCAAACAAATGTTGGCTCCATAGTTCAATGGATAGAATAAAAGATTCCGATTCTTTCGATATGGGTTCGAATCCCGTTGGAGTCACAAAATAGAAAACGAGAGTACTTGCTAAAAAGCATTTACTCTCGTTTTTTTTTGTAAAAAAGAGAGGGACGCCCAAAGCAAAGCGTCCCAATCAACAAAACTAAAACTAACTACATTACAATTAACTTATTAATTGCTTGCTTTCCTTTACAATAAACCTTAACAAAACAAATTCCTGGAACATAATTACTAACATCCACTTTTGTAACCTCGTCGGTTGCAATAGTATTATATATAGTCTTACCATACTGATTTACGATGGTAATTTGAGCACCTATTTCGGTGTTAATATTTACAATATTCTTTGCAGGATTAGGATAAACCTGTATTTGTAACTTATTAACATCGTCAATTGCTGTTACTTTTTCGTGAGTATCTTCTACAGTTACAGAGTAAACAGAAGTAGACTCGTCTTCGGCAGTAACAGTATAGTTAACTGCACCTTTCGAGAAATCAACAGTAGCACCACTATTAGGAGCAACAGTAGCATTATCAGAAACTGTAACCGAAGGAGCTAACGAAGTAAGATCGGTACCTTTAGTCATTACAACTTTAACAGTCTTTGCAGTGTTGTCGATAACTGTTTCGCCAATTTGATTAGCAATAGTAAACGATTTAATTAACGATTCGTTGCTAAACACAACAGATCTTTGAACAACATTCACACGATACATAAAGGTTAAATTCTTCTTAAGTAAATCCTCTACAGCAAACCATGCGCCAGTGTTGTTTCCAATAAAAACAGAGTTGTTGTAATTAAATTCAGTTGTGTACGATATCATAAATTGCTTACCAACTTTATCAACAACATTAAACAGATATTTACCTTTCTCAACATCAACAGGAGCATCAAAAACAAATGTTTTCCAAGCAGTCTCGCTCATTGTAACATTAAACTCTTTCGATTCGTAAATCATTTCTGTTGGGCGAGTACCTTCGTATTTATATATTCTGAACTTAAGATCAGACTCTAAAGGAACAATCTTGCCTTCGGCATTTACAGGAGCCGAAAGATGCAATGAAACAGACTTAACTTTATCGGCCGAAGCAAATTCAAATACCTGACCGAACGACAAATCAGCATCGGCAAGAGTTGTAAGAGCCTTAGTAACGTTACCAGTCTCGCGAGCCATAACTGTATCTACAACTTCAAATGAAGCCGAATTTATGTTATTATTAGGATATTCGTCGTTATCTAATTTAGCATTAGCTGTTACTTTAAACACACCTTTATGTTTAGCAATAAAGGCATTAGTAACCGATGCAATTTTTGTTACACCTCTAGCAAGCGGAGCTTCTAAGACACCATTTTCATTATAAGGAGAATTCTCAACAACAAAACTTACGTTAACTTTATTTTCAAGAATAGTTCCCTTATTAAATATTGATGCAGCAAAATTATAATGAGCCTGCTGAAAAGGAAGAATAGGATACTCAACGCCAACCGACTTAACTACAAGATCAGGATTATCAATAACATTATATTTCTTACCAGCATTGACATTTGCACGAATCATGTATGTGAATTTCATTGAAGTAAACTGTTCAAGAGGTTTCCAAACATCACCTGTATTCATAAATACAGACTCTTTGGCAAAGAAGTTTTTAGTAATGCAAACCTTTAAACTTTGACCTTCTTTATCAACAACAGCAATAAGATATTTTCCTGGCTTAACAATTAACTTATCATAAAGAGGAATAGTATGCCATTGGAATTTAGTTGTCTCTACAGTATACTCATCGGTTTCGCAAAGCATCTCACCTACTCCACCATCGTACTTATAAATACGGAATTTAATAGTTGACTCTTCGGTAGGATAAGATTGATCGCCATAATCTACAGGAGATGCAAGCTGAATAGAGATTGACGAAATTGTATCTTTCTTAACAAATTCAAAAATCTGCCCTAACTCACCACCTTTATCAACAGGTGTTTTAGTATTATTTGTAGGAATACCATCTTCGCGAGCCATAACCGAATCAACAACTTCGAAAGAAATTTTAGAAAAGTTATCAGAAGCCTCTTCGTCGTTAGCTAAATCTATTTTAGTCAACATTTCGTACACTCCTTTTTTGTCTGCAACAAAAGGCGAAGTTGTTTTATATGACTCTTTTACACCATTAGCAAAAGGTACATTTAATGCTACTAAATTGTTATAATCGGTACCAATAACAGAGAAGCTTATATCTGTTGCATTCTCAAGAGCTGTTCCTTGGTTAGAAACATCGGCAACAAAATTAATTGATGCTTGCGACAATGGTACTTTTGTATATACAGCAGGTACAGCTTCAACCAACATATCAGGATCAACAGGTACATGAAGTGCAGGTGTTATAATATCATCTATTAATAATTGCGATTCGTCTGAAATATTACGGTGAATAATGGCAACATAAACTTTCTTACCCTTATAAGCAGATAAATCAATCTCTACTTTAGTATATTTATGTGTTGTCAAAATCTGATCTTTAATAAGCACCTCAGTAAAATCCGTCAATCTCTTTGTTTTAGTAGAAAGAAGAACAGCAAAATGCTCTTTAAACGAAATATCAGAAACAGCACCAGCCCAAAATACAAGCTTGTCATTATCGTTTACAGCAAGTTTTGGAGAAACAATCCAGTTATCAGGATTAGCTGGTCCACCATCTAATAAAGCCGACTCCGACACAATACAGAATTTTCCTGTATGAGCAAGATCTGGAGCATAATCGGTATTCTGGTATGGGAACCAGTTATGACCATCTTCGTCGTTATCAATAGTTATCCAATTTGCATAATCTGCTTCAACCTCAAATTCTTGGTGATAACAATTCTTATCGTATGCATAAGCTTTCAAATTAATAACTATATCGCCACCATTAGTTTTAATAACCATTGGTTGATTAAAATCGCCCGCAGTAGTTGGCGTAAAATCAATTGTAAACTTATAAGTTTCGTCTTTTGCAAGATTAACGTCGGCTGCAACAATAGAAGTTGTAAATGGAGTACCTGTTAAACCTTTAATTTCGGTAACATTTAAAGTACCAGCAAGAGTATTAGTAAGAGTAAACTCAAACGATTTTTCAGTCTCACCTACACGCGTTACTTCGCGCCATTCGGTTTTATTTACTGCGGCTATAGGATTTACAGGAGGAGGATTAACAGAAATATTATCAACATGTAACTCACTCTTATCATCAGAAACAACCTGAATTGCTATGTGAATATTATCCCCAACATTAATTCCACTAATATCTTGTAAACGATATTTATATTCAGTAAATCCTAAATCGTCACTAGCCTCAATAACCTGATCAACTGTGATAGTAAAATCTTCCACGCTTGTACCAGCTTTAGAAACTAACACATTAAAATTTTCTTTGTGTAGAGCAGCCGATGAACGAGCCATAAAAGTAAGATAGTCGTTATCACGAACTTTTACTCTTGGTGTAATTAACCAATCGTTATTACCAGTCATGTTACGCTTAGTCTTAATACCATATTCACCTTCGAATTTAGCATTACCTACAACAAACCATGCCTGACCGTTTCCGTCTTTGTCAATCATTTTCCAACCTCTAGGAAGAGCTGTTTCATTACCTTCGAAACCTTCGAAAAGACCAAGTTGACCTTCTTGAACAGGAACTGATTGCTTTTCAACTGTTACTTTATAAATAGACTTTGTTCCATCTTCAGCAGTAACAGTAAAATCAACTACACCACCCGAAAAATCAACAACAGATCCACTTGCAGGAGCAACCGTCGCCTTATCAGAGATTGTAATTGTTGGCGTTACTGTTTTTAAATCAGCATCAGCAGCCATAACTACTTTAACGGTTTTAGCAGAATTATCTATTATAGTTTCACCAATTTGATTAGCAACAGTAAATGTTTTAATCAACGATTCGTTACTTAAAGCAGCAGCCTGATTAACAACAGATACAGAATAAACAGTAGTTGTTTTATCTTCGGCAGTAACAGTAAAATTAATAGCACCAGCAGAAAAATCAACAACAGATCCACTTGCAGGAACAACAGTTGCTTTATCAGAAATTGTAATTGTTGGAGTTATTGCTTTTAAATTGGTTCCTGCAGGCATAGTTACTTTAATAGTATTGCCAGAAATTACAGACTCTCCAACTTGATTAGCAACTGTAAATGTTTTAATTAACGATTCGTTACTTAATGAAGAAGAAGTAGAACCAACAAAAACATCGTCTATTGCAAGTTGACCTTTCATAAAACCATTGTTGGCAGGCGATACAACATGAATAGCTAAATAAATATTATCGTTAACATTTATATTCTCATTTGCTGTAAGATCAATTTCCATTTCTGTCCACTCTAATAAAGAAGAATGGTTTTTAACAAGTTCAATATTAAAATCAGAAGCAGAATGTCCAGTTTTCGAAGCAACAATATTAATAATGTCATTTGCGAATTGCGATTTTAGCCAAAATTTAAATTTAGATCCTTCAGAAACTTTAAACAGAGGTAAAACAAGATAATCGTTATGAACATCAGTAATTTGAGAAATCTTCATAGCATTATGACTATCATGCGATTGAACAGTAAACTTTGTTAAAACCCATGTATTTGAATCATTATTAGCATCAATAATCTCCCATGCAGAAGGAATTGAACTTTCTTCAAAATTTTCCTCAATTAAAGAAACACCTTCAGGTAACTGCCCAACAGCTTTACCAGTTAACTCAATTGTAATATTTCCTTTTGAAGTTTCAATTACAAAAGTTTTAGCATGGTCGCCACCAGCAACTGGTGAATACGAAAAGCCAAAAGAGGTAGAACCTGAAGCAGCAATTTTTGAATCTTTTACTAAAGTAGTTGAAAATACAGAACCAGCAAGATCGGTAATATTAGTTATCGCAATCTCTTCGGCAGTATTATTAGTAATTGTAAAAATATCTCCCGAATTAACAGCTACACCAGCAGTAGTATTTGCCGACCAATCAAGCTTATTAATTGTAACAGGATCAATTTCAGGAGTCTGTAATTTTATATCGTCGATAAACAGACCGGCTCCATTAAATTTAGCAGAGACATCAACAATTGCCACAAAAACCTCGTCGCCTACGTTCACTCCAGAAATAGCAGATAAATCGTAAGAGAACTCTGTATATGTTGATCCTGGTTTATTCTCTTCAGAAACAGTAATATTAAAATCGTTTATAAAGTCTTTACCATTTTTTGATAATAGGACTTTAAAATTTTCACGTCCACCAAGAAAAGAAATTGTTGTTGTTGAACGAGCAAAGAAATTAAAAATCATTCCCTCTTCAACTTTAATTCTTGGAGTAACCAACCACAAATTATTGTCAACAGCTGCATTTCTATTTCCTTTTAAAGCTCCATTAGAATCTTGGTATGTATCAGTAGATTCATAAATCCAATTTGTATTAGAATTATTCACATCAAATGTATACCAATTACTAGGAAGAGGATTAGCTTCACTAGCAGTCTCAAAATCTAAAGTAAAAGCATCAACAGCATCGGTTTTAGAAACACCTGTTCCATTAATTTTTAATGCAACATCTCCAGCATTAGTTTTAATATTAAGAATGCCTGTATACTCTTTTACCTCTTGAGGAGTAAAGGAAACTGCAAACGAAATAGATTCGTTTCGTTTAAGATTAACAGAAGCAGAAGAAGCAGTAGTAAGAGTTGACTTAAAAATAGTTCCATCAAAACCTGAAACCTCTGCAATTTGAAGACCATCTAAACCTGCATTACGCAAATTAAAAACATATCCAGAAGAGATTGAAATACTCTGCTCAGATGAAATATCCGCTTCAGAAATATCAAGAACTGGTTTTGGAGCTGTAGGAGGAACCTCAACAGTAAAATCGTCAATGCGAAGTTTACTAGCACAATCAGCTCCTGCATAAATAGCAACTGAAATTTCATCTCCTACATTTATTTCTGCATTTGCAGAAATTTGATAAACAAATTGTTTCCAATCTTTTTTAACTACTGGTTCATTAGCTATTTCAATTGTGTAGCTAAAAATTTCTCTTTCTCCTTTTGAAACAAAAACTTTAAAAGAACCAGGTGTATCATCACTAAGTGATTTACAATAAAAAGAAAGTACACAGCCTTCGGTAACAGTAAATTTAGGAGTAATTAACCAGTCATTTGGAGTAGAACTCCATCCTTTATCTAACTCTACACATCTTGATCCAGAAAATGGAGTAAAGGTAACAGAACGCCATGTTTTACCATCATTATTAGCATCAATAACTTTCCAAGTATCTGGAATAACTCCGCCTTCGAATCCCTCGTATAAAATCTGCGCAGAGGCAAATAGAGAGTAAAGAACGAATAAACACGATAGAGTAAATTTCCTTATCATATAATTTTGTATTTAGGTTAAAAGCCCAAAACAAACATTTAAATACGGAAACTCATCATTTATCAAGTGACAATGAATCTACATCAAAAAAACAACAGCTTAACAGAGTATCTACAGAAGGATTATTCTAGACTAATAATGAACATGTTAACAAACCAATGTATTTACACATTAAATTTCAGAAAGGAATTCAAACAAACCAGTATCTCCTTGTATATCCAATTTTTTTCGTAATCTATATCGTTTCATATTTACACTTTTAGCCGATATATTAAACTGAGTAGCTATCTCTTTTGACGACAAATTCAATCGTAAATAGACACATAAACGCTGTTCATCCTCGGTTAAATCAGGATAAGTCTCTTTAAGTTTTTTAAGAAAGGCATTATCTATTTGCGAAAAATACTTCTGAAAATCTTCTCTATCTTTTTCGATATTCAAATTTATTGAGACTAAATTACCCAATTCAACAACTAGGCTTTTAGCTTCAGGATTAACAGCCTTATCATATATTTCACGAATCTTCTTTCGTAAAACCTCTAGAAAGTCATTTTTCTGCGAAATACGCATTGCAAAATTACTTAACTCCTTATCGTGCTCCTGCAACTCTTGATTTAACCTCTCCTGTTCACTATAAATTAAGAGAAGCTTTTTCTGAACTCTTGTTCTGTACAATACAAGAATAAAAGCTGTTGATAATAACACTAGAATTACTACTACTATTTGAATCACAAAATTCATTTTCTTCTTTTGCTTAAGCAAAAGAAGTTGCTCTTCCTTATATTCTAGTTCACTCTCTTTTTTCTCAACTTCATATTTTATCCTAATATCCTCAGCTACTCTGTCACTCTTTTCGTTAAACAAAGAATCCTTTAAATCGGAATATAATAACAAGTATTTGTTAGATTCTTTGTACTTATTAATTTTAGCATATTGTTGGTAAAGAAGTTGCGAAGCCATTGCCTTAACTTCCTGATATTTTATTTCAGAAGCTTTTTCAAAAGCTTGAGTAGCTACCTTAAAACCATCATTAACTTTACCATCTCTAAAATATGCTTCAGCCAAATTTACGCTACAATGAGTCATTCCTTTAATATCGCCAACTAATTCTTTTATCTGCATTGAGCGAGTAAGAAGTTCGATGGCTTTCTTCTGGTCGCCTTGATTAGAATAAAGCGATCCCATATTATTCAAACAACCCGAAATACCCTTGTTATCTTTTAACTCTGTATAAATATCTAATGACTGACGATAAAACTTTAATGAAGATTCAACATCATTCATATGTTGGTACAAATTACCAATATTCATAAGCACGTTAGCATGATATCTCCTATCGTAACTTTTTTCATTAAGTAAATCGGCTGCCTTCAAATAATACTCTAGTGCCTCTTTAAACTTTTCGTGCTTACTATAAATATTTGCAATATTAATAACTGTCAATATCTGGTTCCTATAATCACCTAGTTTCTCGTGCTGTTCAAGCGACATAAAAAGCATCTCTATTGCCTTATCTAGATTACCATAATGTTCGTAAATAAGACCAATATTCATTGCAGACGATGCTATAATATCGAGAAACTTATGATCCTGAGCAATTGTATTTGCAGTAGTATACAGAGAAAAAGCTCCCGCATAATCGCATTGCGAATAAATTATACCACCTTTATTTAATATTGCTTTAGCATGTCGATAAATGTCATCCTTACTATACTCTAAAACTTTATTTATATAAAAAACAGCACTATCTGGACGTCCAGAATAATAGTGATAAAGAGAAATATTAACGTAACAATCGGAAACACCATTGTTATAATTGTTTTCAAAAGCTTTATTTAGTGCCAAACAAGAAAGCTCCTTTCCTTTCTGAGGATTCTGGCTTAGCATTATAAAAGCCACTCTATTTAACGAATCGACTGTATTCTTAGCATTAACTTTTGGATTTCCAGATACGGAATTTGCTATAAGAATAGATAAAAGAAATACAAAACAATACCTCATATGTAACTATTTTAGAAACTGCATAATTTTTTGAACAGAACCTTGCCTATTCTGTACGTAATCTTTTGATATACTTGAGGTGTGGTTTAATAATTCTTCATCTAAGATCAACAAAGATAGTATTTCTGAGAAGGAATCAAAGTCGGAAATAGAGAAAGCCCCTCGTAAATCAATTAAATCTACAGCTTCATTAAACTTAGAGTAGTTAGGACCAAAAACAACAGGCAATCCAAAAGTGGCAGCTTCTAATATATTATGTAATCCTGCCCCAAAAGCGCCACCTATATAAGCAAAATGGCCATAACGATATAAAGAGGATAAAACACCGATACAATCAATAATTAACACTTTAGGAAAAGAGTCTTTGCTACCTTCAGAATAACAACAACAATTGTTATTAAATAAGTTTTTTATTCTATCAATATTCTTTTTATGAACCTCATGAGGGGCAATAATTACTTTCACATCTGAAAATAATGGAGTGTTAATAATCTTTGCAAATAGTTCTTCGTCGGGTTGCCACGAACTTCCAACAACAATAACCTTCTTTGAACCTGCAACAAAATCTTTAACAAGGTTATTCTCGGGAGCATTTTCTGCAATCTGTGCAACTCTATCAAACCTAGTATCACCTGTAATGGTTACATTATTCAACCCTATTTTATTAAGTAAACTTTTAGTCTTCTGGTCTTGAACAAAGAAATGATTAACATAACTCAATATTTTACGATACCATCCACCATAGAACTTAAAGAAAATGTGGTTTTCACGCAAAATAGCAGAAACCATATAAATAGGAATATTTCTATTTGAAAGAACTTTGAAGTAATTATACCAATACTCGTATTTTACAAAAAAAACTTTAATAGGATTAATCAGATTTATAAAACGATTTGCATTTAGTCTAGTATCAACAGGCAAATAAAAGATATAATCAGCTCCAGCATAATCTTTTCTAATCTCAAAACCAGAAGGAGAAAAAAATGTCAAAACAATTTTCACCTCGGGATTCTCTGACTTAAAAGCCTCTATTAATGGTCGTCCCTGCTCAAATTCCCCAAGCGATGCGCAATGAAACCAAATGCGTGTTTCATTATTTTGAAGCGCATTAGAAATATTCGCGTACCAATTTTTTCGACCTTTACACCACAAAAGTGCTTTTTCGTGAAATAAAGAAGCTATTTTTATTGCTAAAGAGTATGCAATAATACCAAGGGAATAAAATATGCGCATTGTTTTTTTTCTCAAAAATAATTGCAAAAATGGAGAATCACAATTAATATAGACATATAACGTTTTTATTCTGATTTATAATAGACAAAATTTGAAAACCGCTATAAAAATTACACTTCTATTTTGCTTATGTTTTAATATTTCTGGCCAATATTCCAGCAATATCAAACTATTTACGGTAGATAAATACCGTGAAAATATTCACTTACCAGAGAAAAATATTGTTTTTAAGACAATAAAAATTTTCGATAACAAAGGAGAAGAATTAAAGAATCAAACTATTGACTATGTTAACAAAGTTGTCACTATAAACCCCGAAAACATAAATAAATTCCCTATAACCATAGAGTATAGAACATTTTCTGTAAATCTTGATTACAAAAAAAACATCTTCCCTAAAGAAATATTATTCGGCAATTCGCAAAAGAATCAATTTACCTCAACATTAAAACCTTTAAAAAAAGAATCACTATCAAATCTTAGCAGTATTAACAAAAGTGGATCATTATCAAGAGGAGTTTCGTTTGGCAATAATCAAGATATGACATTCGACTCTAAACTAAATTTAAAAATAGATGGTAGATTAACCGAAAACCTAAATATTGAAGCAGTCATTACCGATAACAACATCCCTTTTCAACCAGATGGTTATTCGCAAAATCTTAGTGATTTTGATAATGTGTACATAAAACTATACAATGAAAAAGCTGAAATAACAGGGGGAAACTTAGAAATTACCAATAACGAGTCGCAATTTTTAAAAGTAAACAGAAAAGGTCAGGGAGCTAAAGTAGCTTACCATACAACGAACAACTCTGAATTAAAGATAGAGACCGAGCAAAACATTGCAATTGCACAAAGCATATATAAACGACAGAATATTGACGCCAAAGAAGGAAATCTTGGACCATATAAACTAAGCGGAATTAATAACGAATTGCACATTATTATTTTATCAGGATCAGAAAGAGTTTACATTGATGGGAAACTACTTACAAGAGGTTTAGAAAACGATTATGTAATTGATTATAATTTAGGAGAAATAACCTTTACTCCTAAAAACAATATTACAATGAATTCACGAATTGTTATTGAATTCGAGTATAGCGACCGCAATTATTCGAGATATCAAATATTTTCGTCGAACAAAATTACAAGCAAAAAAAGTTCTATTGCCTTCAAATACTATCGTCAGAAAGACAACCAAGACAAGCCAATTTCTCTTTCGCTAGATAACGAAAGCTATAAAGTATTAGAATTAATTGGCGACAACGAAGCTTTAGCCATCATACCACAAATAGATAGTGTAGCATTTAATATTGACAAAATACTATACCAAAAAGTTGATACTATAATTGATGGTTCAAAAATTGCTTTTTATAGATATTCAACTAACGAGTCAAAGGCAAATTTCAGAGTGAAATTCAGATACATTGGACAAGGTAAAGGTGATTACATAGAAGATAAATTTTTAGGTAATGGTAAAACATACAAATTTATTGCTCCAATAAATAATGTTCATCAAGGCGATTACGCACCAAACAGAAACATAAGCACGCCAAAAGATTTACAAGTTTTTTCAACATCATTTTCTCATCAAATAACAAATAACACAAACTATATTTCCGAAGTTGCTATAAGCTATTTCGATAAAAACTTATATTCAAATTCAGATTCTAAAGACAACACTGGTTATGCAATAAGTCAGGAAATAAGTAACTCAAAACAACTAAAAGACAGCTCAAAAATTTCCTCTGGTATAAGATATCAACATATAAATAAAAATTATAACGCTCCAGAAGAATACCGCAATGTAGAATTCACTAGAGACTGGGGCATAAATAACCCTATAAATAATTCCCAAAATTTTGTTGAATCAAGTTTCGCTATTAATTCAAAAAAAATATCAGTAAATACACAATATCAGTTTTTATCGTTCTCCAAAAATGATCTAAAACACAGACCTTCATTCTCATTTGCTTTCAACAATAAAAAATTTAATGCAGGTATTTACACAAGTCTACTATCGTCTAAAGATAGTATTACACATGGCTATTTTTTTAAAGAAAAGAGTTTTGCAAGTTATACACTGAATAAACTGAAACTTGGAATAAATCAAAAATTAGAACAAATAGAATGGCGGAATACGAAAACTGACTCTCTACAACACAATAGTAACGGCATCTTTGAAGTTGAAAGCTATTTAAGCACGAAAAGTAAAAATGGTAATAACAAAAGGCTTTCTCACACATATAGTCAGTTTAATATTATGCGCAATAATTCAATTGGTATTTTATCTAAGAGCAATAATATTGAATTTGAAATGAACAAAAAAACACAAAAAGGCAACTCCTTTTCATTTTTTCTAAACTATAAAAACACAGCTTTAACTGATAGTATTTCAAGCGAAATACCAGAAAACACACTGAATTCGAAAATCTCTTATCAAATTAAAATCGCCAAAGGATTTATTACTAACAGATCGAGCTATATGTTTGGATCGGGTGTAGAAAATAAACGTGAATACCTTTACATAAAGGTTCAGAAAGGAAAAGGATACTATACATGGACAGATTATAACAAAAACGGAATTAAAGAACTAGATGAATTTGAAACTGCTCATTATAGCGATCAGGCAGAATACATAAGAGTTTTCAAGACATCAAATCTTTACGAACCTACTTACAATAATAATTTTACAACAAACTTTTTTATTGATTTTGGCAAGTTGTACAAAGGAAAAAAGAGAGCTTT
>JAFGOQ010000037.1 GCA_016926405.1 Bacteroidales bacterium | reverse complement strand
ATATTTGGATAGTAGTATGTTCTGTTATTTTCAATGTTAACTAATTGTTAAGGTTTTGTTTTTCATAAGATGTTTTATTAACAATAATTTTACATTAAATTTGGTATTCATATATTTGCGCCTCTAATTTTTAAAACAAATATCATGCAATACACTTGGGTTGACGCATTAACACTGATTGGGTCGCTAGGATTGTTCCTTTTTGGAATGAAACTTATGAGCGAGGCATTACAAAAAGTGGCCGGAGATAAAATGAGAGCTATTTTATCAGCAATGACCTCTAACAGAGTAAAAGCACTTTTTACAGGGCTACTTATTACAGCTGTTATTCAATCGTCATCTGCTACCACAGTTATGATTGTTAGTTTTGTTAACGCAGGGCTTCTTTCTCTTGTTCAGTCAGTAGGTGTAATTATGGGTGCGAATATTGGTACTACATTTACAGCTTGGCTTATTACTATTGTTGGTTTTAAAATGAAAATTTCGGCTATTTCTCTGCCATTAATTGGTTTAGGGTTTCCGATGGCATTTTCAAAAAAACATAACAGAAAGGCTTGGGGTGAGTTAATTATTGGTTTTGCACTGCTTTTTATGGGGCTCGATTTCTTAAAAAATGCTGTTCCAGACATTAAGCAAAATGCCGAAATGTTAAGTTTCTTAGCCGAGTATGCAGATAAAGGATTTTTATCAACAATGATATTCCTAGGAATAGGGACATTATTAACTATTGTTATACAATCGTCGAGTGCCACTATGGCTCTTACTCTTGTTATGTGTAACAGCGGATGGATCCCTTTTGAGATGGCTGCTGCCATGGTAATGGGTGAAAATATTGGAACAACTATTACTGCAAATATTGCTGCTTTGGCAACTAATGAGAGTTCTCAGAGAGCAGCTCGTATTCACCTTTTGTTTAATGTAATTGGTGTTACTTGGCTATTGTTTATTTTCTCTCCTTTCTTAAAAGGTATTGCCTATTTTATGGGTAAAATGGGTATGGATTCTCCTTATGTTACCGTTTTGGCTATTCCTGTTGCTTTGTCAATTTTCCACTCGGCATTTAATATTATTAATGCTTTGCTACAAATAGGTTTTGCTAAATATTTGGTTAAAGCATCGGAAAGGCTTGTTAAGAAGAGAGAAGAAGAGGAAGAGTTTAAACTTCAGTTTATTAATGTAGGTACCCTTTCTACTTCTGAATTAGGAATTGTTCAGGCAAAGCAAGAGATTACTCATTACGCTGTTCGTACAAATAGAATGTTTGAAATTGTTAAAGATCTTTTTAATGAAACAAACGAAAAGAATTTTATTAAAAATTTTGAAAGAGTAGAGAAGTACGAAGTGATATCTGATAATATTGAGGTTGAAATAGCCGAATATCTTACTCAGTTATCCGAAGGAGAGCTAAGTCCTCTTGGATCAAAAAGAGTGCAGGCTATGTTTAAAGCTGTTTCAGACGTTGAAAGTATTGCTGATAGTTGTATGAACCTTGCAAAAACGATTAAGCGCAAACGCGAAGGTAAACATTGGTTTGATCAAGACGTAAGAGATAATATTAATAGAATGTTTAAATATCTTGATGAGGCTTTTGCTATTATGAGAGATAATTTAGAAAAGGGTTACGAAGGTGCCGATATTGATGCAGCATACGAAATAGAGAATAGAATTAATAGCTACAGAAATACTCTTAGACACGATCATTTAGTGAACATAGAGAATAAGAAATATGGTATACAAGCTGGAATTATATACAATGATTTGTTCTCGGGTTGTGAAAAACTTGCAGACTATATTATCAATGTAAACGAATCAATTTCGGAGATAAAGCACTAATTGCATTATCATAACAATTTAAAAGAGGCTCAAAAAATGAGTCTCTTTTTTTTTGTAGTTTAATATTAATGTATATTTTTGCATCTGTTACGCAAGTTTATGCAATAAATATGCAGAAGAGCCATAGGATATCAACAATAAAGCAGCTAATTAGTCAGCATCGTATTTCAACGCAAGAGGTTTTGCTTGATATGCTGATTAGAGAGGGATTTAATACTACTCAGGCTACTCTTAGTCGCGATTTAAAAGCGCTGGAGGTTGCTAAAATCCCAGATAAGGAGTTTGGTAGTGTTTATATTTTGCGCGAGCAATTACTTAATCATGTTGATAAAACAAACGCTCTAAAAAACGAAGAGACAACGCATCCTATTTCTGGATTTGTTTCTATATCGTTTTCTGGAAATATGGCAGTAATACATACTTTGCCTGCTTTTTCGCACACTATTGCAATGCATATCGATAAAGCTAATTTTTATGAAGTATTAGGCACTATTGCCGGCAACGATACAATATTATTAATACTCAGAGAAGGGGTAACTCATAAGGACGTGAAGAATTCACTAATTATAAAATTCCCCGAACTTCGGCCAAAGTTATAAAAGGTCATTGTGTTTTTTAAGTGGTTAAAAAAAGCCCCCTGGGAAGGAGGCTTTTTTTTGTGCTTGTTTTGTAACTTTTTACAGTGTTTTTCTGTAGTTGTCTAAATTATTAATGATAAAAAGGTGCAATAAAAGCACCTTTATTAATATTATAGAGAATTATTTTATCCTTTAAGAGCTTCTGCACCTCCAACAATTTCGAGAATCTGGTTAGTAATAGATGCTTGACGAGCTTTGTTGTATTCAAGTTTAAGATTCTGAATAAGATCAGCTGCATTATCGGTAGCTTTATGCATAGCTGTCATTCTAGCTCCGTGTTCGGCTGCAAAGCTGTTTGTTAAAGCCTGATAAAATTGAATTTGTAACGACATTGGAATAATATCGGTAACAATTTCTTGTTTGTTAGGCTCGTAAATATAATCGGTTGAAACATTTGTCTCTTCAACTTTAAGCTCGATAGGTAAAAATTGCTCGGTGGTAATAATTTGAGTGGCGGCATTTTTAAATTTGTTATACACAAGAACAACTTTATCGTATTGTTTTGAAGCGTATAAATTCATTAGTTCCGATGAAACACCTTTAGAGTTTTCGTAAGTTAACTCGTCAAACAGCAAGCTATTATCTGCTATAAAATTGTTTTTGTAAATACGTAAACCTTCGCCTCCCTTTTTACCAATAATAGCAAAGTCAACAGCTATATTTGAGAAATCTTCGGCAAGCATGCTTTTAACCTTTTTTACAATGTTTGCATTAAAGGCACCGCACAAGCTTCCATTTGATGTAATAACAACTATTAGTGCTTTATTTAGCGCTCTTTCGGTAATATATGGATTATTATCGTCGGCACTAATATTGCTACTTAGTGATGTTAATATTTCGTGAAGCTTTTCGGCGTATGGACGCATTTGAAGAACTGCATCCTGAGCCTTGCGTAGCTTAGCTGCCGATACCATTTTCATTGCACTGGTAATTTTTTGTGTCGATGTTACCGATGCTATGCGTGTACGTATTTCTTTTAAATTACCCATAAAGCAATTTTATTTGGTAAATGAAGGTTTCATTTATATTATTGTAGAGACAAGTAATTCCTTGTCTCTACTAAAACCAATTCGTCTTTTTTTATTAATTGTATTTTTCCGATACTTCAGATGCAACTCTTTTAAGAGTGTTTTCTATCTCATCGGTTAACTTACCTGCTTTAATATCGGCAAGAAGTGCTGTGTGATTAAGATCTAATTTTTCAAGAAAATCAACCTCAAATTCTTTAACCTTATCAACAGGTACTTTTTGCAATAAACCTTTCGATCCACAATAGATAATAGCAACTTGCTTCTCTACAGCATAAGGCTGAAATTGTCCTTGTTTAAGAATCTCAACATTTCTGGCTCCTTTATTAAGAACGGCCATAGTAGCAGCGTCCAGATCGGAACCAAATTTAGAGAAAGCTTCTAATTCGCGATACTGTGCTTGGTCAAGTTTTAGTGTTCCTGCAATTTTCTTCATCGACTTAATTTGTGCCGAACCACCTACACGCGATACCGATATACCTACGTTAATAGCTGGACGAACACCAGAGTTAAATAAATCGCCCTCAAGGAAAATCTGTCCGTCGGTGATTGAAATTACGTTAGTAGGAATGTATGCCGAAACGTCTCCTGCCTGTGTTTCGATAATTGGAAGAGCAGTAAGCGAACCACCACCTTTAACCTTGTCTTTTAAAGGCTCTGGAAGGTCGTTCATATTCTTTGCTACCTCATCGTTTTCGATAATTTTAGCTGCACGTTCTAATAATCTTGAGTGAAGATAGAAAACATCTCCTGGATAAGCCTCGCGCCCTGGTGGACGTCTTAACAAAAGCGACACCTCGCGATACGAAACCGCTTGTTTCGATAAATCATCATAAATAATTAATGCATGACGACCTGTGTCGCGGAAATATTCACCAATTGCAGCACCTGCCATTGGAGCGTAGAACTGAAGTGCAGCAGGATCAGAAGCTGTTGCCGAAACAATAACTGTATAGGCCATTGCACCAGCGCGTTCAAGAGTTTGTTCAATATTTCTAACAGTAGAACCTTTTTGTCCGATTGCAACATAAATACAATAAACAGGTTCTCCTTTATCGTAAAATTCTTTCTGATTAATAATAGTGTCAACACCAATAGCTGTTTTTCCTGTCTGACGGTCGCCGATAATAAGCTCGCGTTGTCCGCGGCCAATAGGAATCATAGCATCGATAGCTTTAATACCTGTTTGCAAAGGCTCTTTTACTGGTTGACGGAATAATACTCCTGGAGCCTTGCGCTCAAGAGGAAGTTCCATTGTATCGCCCTGGATAGGGCCCCTACCATCTATTGGATTTCCAACAGTATTTATAACTCTACCAAGAAGGCCCTCGCCAACATTGATAGATGCAATTCGTTTAAGACGTTTAACTGTTTCCCCTTCTTTAATTCCTTCGCTTGAACCAAGAAGCACAGCACCAACATTGTCCTCTTCAAGGTTAAGAACAATACCTAAGGTACCATTTTCGAATTCAATCATTTCGTTCGATTGAACGTTGTTTAGCCCGTAAATACGTGCAATACCATCACCTACGGTAAGAACCGAACCTACTTCTTGAAGCTCGGCTTTGGTTTGCAATCCTTCGAGTTGTTGTTTCAGAAGTACCGAAACTTCGCCGGGTTTGATGTCAGCCATAATATATTTGGTTTTATTAATTCAATGTTGATTTTAATAACTCTCGTCTAACATTTTCCAGATTAGAAGAAACCGAAGCGTCGTATTGGGTATCGTCTACACGAATAATGAATCCCCCTATAATATTTTTGTCGGTTCTCTCGATAATCTCAACGTTAGTGTTCAGTGTTGCCTCCATAGAGTTTCTAATATGTTCTTTATTGGTGGCATCAAGAGGAGTGGCTGTAGTAATAACAGCCTCTTTAATATTTTTATATTGTCGATAGTCAATAACAAAACGATGAAGAATACGGTTTAGATAGTTGCCGCGTCCTTTATTAATAATTAACAGTAAAAAGTCGAGAGTAATCTTTTGTATATTATTGTTAAATAGTTTATTAATAGTTTCTCGTTTTTGGTTATTTGTGATAACCGGGCTTTCAATTATTTCGGTTAACTGCGGAAATTCTTCAATTACCTGCGAAATAAACTTAACGTCGACAATCACTTTCTCGAGAATTTCTTTTTCTCTGGATAACTCAAAAAGTGCTTTGGCGTATCTAACGGCTATTTTCCCTTCGTTCATATTAAAACTATTTTGTAGCTGCCTATTTAATTTTTATGTCGTCAACTAATCCCGAGATAAGTTTCTTCTGATTTTCATCTTTAGAAAGATTCTCTTTCATGATTTTTTCGGCAATATCAACAGCTAGATTAGCTACTTGCTTTTTAAGATCGTCCATAACGGCATTTTTCTCGTTTTGGATATCGGTAATTGCAGCTTTACGAATCTTATCAGTTTCAACCTCGGCAACTTTTTTAGCCTCGTTTACCATTTGATTTTTCAATTCTTTAGCCTCTTTAATCATATTATCGCGTTCGGCACGGGCTTCTTTTAAAACCTCTTTATTGCTCTCTTGCAATTTAGCGTTGTCTTCTTGCGCTTTTTTAGCAGCATTTAAGGCATTATCGATATTCTCTTCGCGGCTTTTAACTGCGTTAAGAATAGGCTTCCAAGCAAATTTACGCAGAAGAATAAGTAAAATTAGAAATGTTAAAGTTGTCCAAAAAAGTAATCCTATCTCTGGAGAAATCAACGAATTAGCAAGGATGATATTTAAGTACATATCTATGTTTTTTAATATTTACAAAGTGTTAAACAGCTTATAACCAATCGTTATAAGCTGTTTAAATAAATTACATTAAAGCAACTACTACTGCGAAAAGAGCAACTCCTTCGATAAGAGCAGCAGCAATAATCATTGCAGTCTGAATCTTTGATGCAGCTTCAGGTTGACGCGCCATAGCGTCCATAGCTTGTCCACCAATGCGACCGATACCGATTCCGGCACCAATAACAGCTAGTCCTGCACCAATTGCAGCTAATGTTCCAGTCATAATGTTTTGGTTTTAAAATTTAACAATAAATCATTTTATTAATGATGTCCTTCTTCTACCGCTAAGCCAATAAACAGTGCCGAAAGCAATGTAAAAACATAAGCTTGTAGTGCTGCTACTAACAGCTCTAGCATACTCATAAATAGTCCCATTGCAATTGAAACTGGTGCAATATATATCGATTTAAAGATAAAAATCATTGAAACTAAACTTAAGATAATAATGTGTCCTGCTGTAATGTTTGCAAAGAGACGAATCATAAGAGCAAATGGTTTTGATATTACTCCAATAAGCTCAACAGGGATCATTATTATGCGCAGAGGAACGGGAACTCCAGGAGTGGCAAAAATGTGCTTCCAGTAGTTTTTGTTTCCGCTAAAGTTGGTTATTAACATTGTAAATGCTGCCAAAACAAGTGTTACGGCAATGTTTCCCGTTACGTTTGATCCAAAAGGGAAAAAAGGAATTAGTCCCATAAGGTTGTTTACCCAAATAAAGAAGAAAACAGTTAAAAGGTAAGGCATAAACTTTTGATATTTATGCTCACCAATATTTGGGCGTGCAATGTCGTCGCGAACAAAAAGTATTATAGGTTCAATAAAACCTTGTAATCCTTTTGGTGCCGATGTAACGCCTCTTTTTTTGTAGCTTCGTCCAACGCTAATAAAAATCCATAGTAATAAGAATGCCGACAAAAACATTTCGAATACGTTTTTTGTAATCGAAAAATCTATAGGCCTTGTTACAGCAGTTTCAGAATGAGATTCTTGCTCTGTAATTTCAGCTGTTATCCCATGATTATTGTGAACGTTGCCTGAAGACTCAACAATTTTTCCCTCGTATTCTCCTTCTTGAGCAATGTAAAAGCCATTGTAATGGTGTCCGTGTTCTAGTTTTGATGATAGAAATACGTTTAGACCTGTACTGTTACTATAAACAATTATAGGTAAAGGAACTGCTACATGTTTGCCGTTTTTGGTGAATAAATGCCAGCTATAAGCATCGCCAATGTGGTCGAAAATAAGCGCTGTGGCATTAAATTTTTTGTCTGTTTTGTTATGGTTAGTTTCTTCATTATGTGGTTTTTCACCGCCTGTTTCTATTAATGAAATAGGTATAATAAAGAATAAAGAGAGTCCTATAACTCCAATTAATATTTGCCAAAATCGTTTCTTAATTTCCATCACTTAGTTTCTTTTTTTCGACTTCCCAAGATAATTGTTTTATAGAGAACCTTATGAAAAATGCCGAATAAATTACATAAAAAAACAGCATTACTTCTAATAACAATATGTGAAGCGATTCTGTTGTCAGTTTCCAAATAATAATAAAAATAAGGTACAACATAATTTTACCTACTATTGTCCCAAATACTAAATTACCATTGGCTTGCTTCCCTTTATTAGTTGTGTAACTGATAACTAAAGTAGAAGCCATAGTTATTAAAGTAAATATAAGCCAGATTATAAACAGACTTTTTAATAGATTGTTTTGCTGTGTGAAGTAGAAAATTACATAAGGGATTATTAAAGCAATAATTGCAATTGAAGAAAATATTAAAACAGTTTTCTTTGTTGATTGCATACTAGGTGTTTTATTGCTTTTTAATAAGATCTTTAATAACGATATACATTGCTGCAATTACACCTAAAAGAGATAGAGCTATTAGAAATGTTGGTTTTTGGTATTCTAAGTACTGATCTAATTTTTTTCCTCCCCAAGTGAAAATTGCTATAACTATAAACATTTGAAAAGCTACGCCAGAATATTTGACGTAGCTTTTCATGTTTTTATTTTTATCGTTATTTTCCATTAACAACAATATTAGTAAGAGTATCTATTATAGTTGTTTGCATGGTGTAACTATTGTTTTTTATCTGATGTTGATTCTTTGGTTGGTGCAGACTTAAAATTATCGTACGACGATTTGTCCATATTGCATTTACCTGTGAATT
>JAFGOQ010000036.1 GCA_016926405.1 Bacteroidales bacterium | reverse complement strand
TGTTTGACTCCTTTAAGATTACATTCTTAACGGGGTCAACCTTAATAGTATCAATGTTTTGTTTAAAGTGCTTCATGTTTTGAAGTTACAAATGTAGACAGAAAAAAAGGTATACCAAAGAATATGTAATCCGAATTATAATTAAAAAAGATAATTATTAGTAACGTTTGTCTATTACTCTAATTATCGAAAACAAAACACAAAAAAAAATAAAGACTCCATATTTATGGAAACTAAAAAACATATCTAAATAATATTCCAAAACAAACTAAAATACCAACTAAATATTTGGTGTTAAATTTTTTAGAATTACTTTTGGCGCCCAACTAATTATTAAGAACAATGCGCAGAATAGTATTATCTTTTTTGCTAGGTATATATGTATTATCTGGCCTAGGACAAACACCTCCATCTAATCTGGAAGGCGAAAGCTTACGTAACTGGTTAAAAACAAACTGGTTTGATGGCAAACATAAGCAACTATCGTACGGTGAAGCGAGAAGCGAAATGTATGGCTACATAGATAAACAACCAAATGGAAAACTTATTGGTGTTTATACAGGTTATTCTGTAAACGCTTCATACAACACTCAAGGAGTAGGAAGTATTAATTGCGAACACACTGTTTGTCAAGGATACTTCAATAAAGAATACCCTATGGTAAGCGATATTCACCATTTGTTCCCAACATTTGGAAATGCTAACTCCTTGCGAAATAATTATCCATTAATGGAGATAAACGATGATGTTACAACAAAGTGGATAATTTATACTAACGGGAATTATGTTACTTCAACATCAAAACCAACAACAAATATCGATTCGTATAGCGAATATACCACAACAGACCCGAATCGTTTTGAGCCGCGAGAAGAACACAAGGGAAACGTTGCTAGAGCCATTTTCTATTTCTTTACAATGTATCCTAATCAAATGGGTATCCTTTCGAAAATAGGTGATATTAATACTTTTTATCAATGGCATTTAGAAGATCCTGTTGACGATTGGGAACGAGGCAGAAATGAAAGAGTTGAAGAGATACAAGGAAACAGTAATCCATATATAGAGCACCCTGAATTGGTTGCTAAAGCATGGGGATTTGGTGGCACAACAGATGTTATATCAATAAACAAAATAAACCTATTGGTATTCCCAAATCCAGCTAGCGACTATATCAGATTCACAAATCCTATTTCCTCAAATGCTACTATCACAATAAGTAACATTAACGGACAGATTGTAAAATCAACTGTTGTAACAGAAAACACAAATAGTATATCAGTGTCCAATTTACCTTCTGGAATTTATGTAATAAATATTAAAGAGGGTAATAATTTATATACATCTAGATTTATAAAAAAATAACCAATCATACATAACAAAAAGGGGTGTAAAATAATTTACACCCCTTTTCTTTGTTAACACTTTGCTTTACCTTAAATGAAAAGCAACAGGTAAAGTATATTTTACTGCTACCTTTTGACCTCTTTGCTCTCCGGGAACCCATTTTGGTGATTCTTTAATAACCCTAATAACCTCTTCATTTAATCCATCTTCTTTACCCTTAAGAATAGAAACTTTAGAAACATCGCCTGTTTTATCAACAATAAACTCAGCATAAACAACTCCTTGTGTTCTGTTCTTTGCAGCTTTTTCAGGATATTTTAGATTAGTCTGCACCCATGTTCTAAAATTAACTAGATCGCCACCTTGAAATAGAGGCATTTTTTCGCAATGTATAAAAACTTCCTCCTCTTCTTCTTGTTGAAGGTTTTGCTCTACAACAACCTTTTTAACCTGAGCTGAAGGTTTTGTTGCAGTTAGCTCTTGGGCACATACTTTTGGTGCTACTAAAAGACACACAAACAGTAGTAACGGCATTGCTACTAAACTCTTTAAAGCCACCATTTTTGTAGTTTTTTCTTTGTTCATCATAATTACTCTTTTTGTTAGTTTGGTTGAATTAAAATTTTGTGTTATTGTAATATAATTATATTTGAATGATTGTTCTAGAATAGCTATTTGATAGCTTTTGTGAGAATACCCAGCTTTTAATACTCCATTATCGGCTAAGTATTCATGAATAATTTTTAAAGATGTACGCATCATCCATACAAATGGATTAAACCACATTACGATACATACTAATTCAAGCAAGATAGAATCGAAACTATGTTTTTGTTTAATGTGAATTAATTCGTGTGCAACAATTTTATCGATATGTGGAGAATTGTAAATAGCTTCGGGTATAACTAAATACTTAAAGAAAGAAAAAGCGTAATCTACTCTATTAGTCAAAACCAAAGTGTAACCATTTTTTTTAACCTTTTTACTCCCTGTAATTATATTCAGCACCTTTAATAATCTAGAGATAAACATTAGCCCCAAAACAATAGATACAGAGAAATATGCTGCAGAAATAAATACAAATTTATCGAATCTATTCTCAACTAGTTGGTTTGGTGTTACTGTTATAGCATCAATAACATAATGAAACTCAAAAGTTGATGAAACAACTGAATTGGAAAATGAAATATGTGGAAGTACAAAAGATACTAACAGACCAAATAGAATAAATATTCTGTTTCCATAAAACACCTTTTCGTTTCTAAAAAAAAGATAGTAAACAGCATAAAAAATGCTAATATACAAACTCGTATATACTATATTCAGAAGTAAACTATTCATTGGTTTTGTCTTTTATTTTATCCTCAATAATCTTTTTTAACGATTCCATTTCAGATATACTCATATCTTCTTCTTCGGAGAAAGCGGAAACCAATTGCTTAAACGAACCACTAAAAAACCGACTAAGAAAACCACTAAAAAACTGACTTCGATATTCATCGCGAGACATTAGCGGATAGTAACGATGTGATTTTCCATACGATTTATGAGTAACATATTCCTTTTTCTCGAGAATACGGATAATTGTAGAAACAGTATTATAAGCAGGCTTTGGCTCCTCCATTTCGTCTACAATTTCTTTAACAAAAGCTTTCTCTAACTTCCATAATATTTGCATTATCTGTTCTTCGGCTCTTGTCAATTCTTTAATCTCTTTTTTCTTCATCATAATTTATTTTATATGCACATCCCAAACATATAACTAATTTTTTAGTTTTAAAACTAAAATCATAATTTATTAACTAAATTATTAGTTTTAAATATTAAATAAACAATATATAAAGAGACAATAACTTGTCTAAACACTAATATTCAGCACAAAACACAAATAATTAAATTGAGATAACAAATAGAAAATTATAATTCTTCACTTAAGAGATTTCTTAAATGATGAAAAAGAGACTTAAAGATGCAGCTACGATTTATAGAATACTTATTCTAAAAAACAAACTTGATAAAACAATATACAACTATATTAAACACCAATTATTTGTCGTAATTGAATTTGATAATTTCGTCCAACAGGCAAATCAACACCATTGACAGAAACCATATTACCAACTAACGAGGTTATCTTATCAATAGAAACAACATATTGACGATGAATTCTAATAAACTTATTTTGTGGTAACAATTGATATATATTAGATAATCTCTCGCGGCTAACAAACTTCTTATCATTATAATAACATATTATATAGTCACCATAGCTCTCTATATATGATATATAACTAGTATTAAGTCGCATAATACGTTTATCAACTTTTAAATTAATTACAGACTCTTCATCAGTTGTAATAACAGGTTTTGTGCACTCTAATTTTCTCTCGTGAAAACGATTTATAGCACGGGCAATACGGTCGAGTGAGATAGGTTTAAGAAGATAATCAACCACGTCCATATCAAATGCTTCAACAGCATAATCGCGATAAGCAGTTGTAAAAATGAAAGATGGAGGATTCTTCAACGTTTTTAGAAACTGTAATCCATTCATCTGTGGCATATCTATGTCAGAAAAAATCAGATCGACACTATTATCATGTAGAAAATGAATAGCAGATAAAGCATTATTAAAATTTGCAACCAATTGAATATTTGGAAAAGCTGATAAGTGTAGTTCTAATATCCTTATAGCTACTGGCTCGTCGTCAATTATTATACACTTTATTGTTGCCATATTTTTGATATTATTAACTGAACTTTAAATAAATTATTCTTCTTTTCAATTATTAAACTATGCCTATCGGGATAAATAAGCTCAAGACGCTTTCTTAGATTCTCTAACCCAATACCTCCATTAGTTATATTTGACACTTCTGAATAAGGGTTTTCAATGGCGAAGCTAAAATCTTCGTCGGCCTTAATTTTTACATTAATTGTTGATACTTTATCGCTAATTCGAGTACAATATTTAAACGCATTTTCGACAAGAGGAAGAAGTAACAGTGGAGAAATCATTATCCCATCTATTTTTTGGGTATTCTGTTCCATATTAAAGTTAACAGCATTACCATACCTATATTTCTGAATAGCAGCATAATTTGTGGTTAATTCAAGCTCTTTGTTTAAAGGAACAAAATTGGTATTACAACCATATAATGTATAATCGAGAATATTCGATAAATGCATAATAACTTCGGGAGTATTGTCTGACTTTTCGAGACTTAATCCATAAACACAGTTAAGCGAGTTAAACAAGAAATGGGGATTAATCTGAGCCTTCAATAAGTTTAGCTCCGACTCTTTTAGCTTTAAATCAATCTTAGTTTTTAAACCCTGTTGCTCCTCTTTCAGCCGCTGCTCATTTAACACCCTCTGAAACTGACGAATTGCTACCCCTGCAAATACAATAAAGTATAAACCTGTTATCAAAAAACGAGATTCAAAATTAGATGGATCAATCCCACTTGTTGAATAGTTCCACACAAGAGCAAGCAACGCTAATACTATCATTGTTTCTACCCACAAAGAGAATATGAAAGTATAAAGTAAACCTACTATGAATCTAAAAAATCTTCGTGTTAATAGATATTTTGGAATAAGCACTTCGTTAATAAACCAGGTGCTTAAAAAGGCTACTGGCATTAGACAGATTGTGAAAATTAATGTGTTAAGATAATCGCCGTTATGGCGTCCATAAAAGAACACAGTAAACAGAAATGAAACACTCCAAAACACTATTAAGTATAGTGCATCGAATAGATTTTTCTTTATATGTAATAGTTTTATCAAATTGTTAATTTATGAAGGCTAAAGTTATATTTTTATGGTTCGGTCACAAAAGAAATATTACCAAATGCGACGAAAGAGATGAAAAACACGGCCAACTACATTTTTGCCTGTCTTTGGTTGCTCAACTACCATTTTATGTAGTTTATCGCATTTTATTTGAACACAAATCATCAAAAGATAGATTTGAAATATAATTTTGTTTAACCTAAAATTTTTCAAACTATGATTGACTATTTTCTTTCGGGTGGACCAGTAGGAATGCTAGCAATAGCAATATGTGGTTTTACCGCAATTATCGGTGGTGCATTAGCGTTTATTCGCTTTGGTAAAATGGGTTCTGTTTCGAAATTACAACTTGACAGCATCCTCTTTTTTGGCAGCCTTAGTTTCTTTATAGGATTACTTTGGCAAATTATTGGAATGTTCGAGGTTTTATCCTTTATTCAAGAGATTGGAGACATATCTCCACAACTTATTGCGGCAGGAGTTGCTGCCAGTATGATTGGCTTAAAACTAGGAACCATTTTAGCTCTTATTTCATTATTAATGTGGTATACATTACGTTTTATGAATAGTAAAGCGGCTAAAGCTTAATTTCATTATCACGAATATAAAAGGCGCCAAAAGCGCCTTTTTGTCGTTTATTTTAGATGGTTACACGAAATCGTATGGCTATGTTCTCTATTAAGGTAGAACCTTTTTTACTTTTACTCGTATCATGGGTAAAACTCATGATTTATGAAACAAACAGTCTTTACAAATTATCTAAAACGTATTGATAGTTTAAATACC
>JAFGOQ010000035.1 GCA_016926405.1 Bacteroidales bacterium | reverse complement strand
GACTACTTTTTTTTGTATAATAGTTTTTAAGATTATAAAAATGGCAAATCATAAGTCAGCAATTAAGAGAATTAAACAGAACGAGAAAAAAAGATTGCACAATAAGTATTATGCAAAGACTACTCGTAATGCTGTTAAAATGCTAAGAGATCTTACTGATAAGGCTGAAGCTCTAGCTCTTTTGCCAAAGGTATCGTCTATGTTAGATAAATTAGCAAAGATTAATGTTATTCATAATAATAAGGCTTCTAACTTAAAGTCGAGCTTAACAAAACATGTTAACGCATTGTAATAACAGCTTTTAAGATATTAAAGGGGTATTCATAATTTGAATACCCTTTTTTATTTTAAATAAATGCCAAGTTATTTGATAGATAGGAAAATTTATATAATTTTGCAGTTCGAAATCTTTTGCATTGGCTTATAAAGAGTTTCTTAATGAATTAGAAACCGCCGTGTAAATTAAAATGAAAAACAAAGAATAAATGTACGCAATTGTTGAAATCGCAGGAAAGCAATTCAAGGTAGAAAAAGATCAAAAGGTCTATGTACACCGTTTGGAGGCTGAAGAGGGAGCGCAAGTTGAGTTCAACCAAATTATGTTGGTAGACAACGACGGTACTGTTAAAGTAGGAGTTCCAACTGTTGAAGGTGCTAAAATCACCGCTAAAGTTTTGTCTCACCTTAAAGGTGACAAAGTAATCGTTTTCAAAAAGAAAAGAAGAAAAGGTTACAAGAAGAGAAACGGACATCGTCAGTATTTGACTCAGATCCAAATTGAAGAAATTGTTGCGTAATTTTAAAAAAGTTTAAACCATGGCACATAAAAAAGGTGTAGGTAGTTCGAAGAACGGACGCGAATCGGAAAGTAAACGATTAGGTGTTAAATTGTTCGGCGGTCAAACTGCCAAAGCAGGAAATATTATTATTCGTCAGAGAGGTACTCAGCACCACCCAGGCGATAATGTAGGAATGGGTAAAGATCATACTCTTTTTGCTCTTATCGATGGAACTATTAAGTTCTACAAAAAAAGAGACAACAGATCTTATGTTACTGTAGAGCCTATTCAACAGTAATTCTCGAAAAAAATAAAAAATCTCCTGTCTATTATTAGGCAGGAGATTTTTTTTGCTCTATTTTTTGGTACTTTTGTGTTTTACAATTCCCTAATAAGGTTTTTTGTTAACGATAATAAATCGATATATGCTTACATTAAAACTCATACAAGATAATCCTCAAGAGGTTATTGATAAGTTGAAAATTAAAAACTGCAACGCTCAGGAATTAGTTAACGGAATTATTTCTGTTGATACATCTCGTAAATCGTTGCAAACTGAATTAGATGGTGGTCTTGCCGAAATGAATTCTATTTCGAAAGAGATTGGTATCTTATTTAAAGAAGGTAAGCGCGATGAGGCCGATAAGCTTAAAGAGCGCACTGCTGAGCTAAAAGAGAACAATAAAATTCTTGGTGATAAACTTGCTGAGGCTGAAAAAGAGCTTCACTCGCTTTTAATTCAATTGCCTAATATTCCTCATCCATCGGTGCCTGCTGGTAAAAGCGATGCCGATAATGTTGAAATACGCTCGGGTGGTGTTATGCCAGAGCTTGCAGGCGATATTGTTCCTCATTGGGAGCTTACAAAGAAATACGATATTATTGATTTCGAACTAGGAACTAAACTTACCGGTGCTGGTTTTCCTGTTTACAAAGGTAAAGGTGCTCGTTTCCAACGTGCTTTAATTGCTTTCTTTTTAGACGAGGCAAATAAAGCTGGTTATACCGAGGTTGTTCCTCCTTTGATGGTTAACGAAGACTCTGCATACGGAACAGGTCAGTTGCCCGATAAAGAGGGACAGATGTATCATTGTACCGAAGATAATCTGTATTTAATTCCTACAGCTGAGGTTCCTGTTACAAATATTTTTAGAGATGTTATTTTAGATGCTAAGCAGCTTCCTGTAAAATATACTGCATACACTCCATGTTTCCGTCGCGAGGCAGGATCGTATGGTAAAGATGTTCGTGGTTTGAACCGTCTTCACCAGTTTGATAAGGTTGAGGTTGTGCAGGTGGCTCATCCAGATAAATCGTACGAGGTACTTGATTCGATGGTGGCTTATGTTGAGGGAATTGTTAATAAACTAGGTTTACCTTACAGAGTTTTACGTTTGTGTGGTGGCGATTTAAGTTTTACATCGGCTTTGACTTTCGATTTCGAAGTATACTCTGTTGCACAAGAGAAGTGGTTAGAGGTTAGTTCGGTTTCTAACTTCGAGTCGTATCAGGCAAATAGATTAAAGCTTCGTTACCGCGAAGAGGGTAATAAAAAACCTGTATTAGCTCATACATTAAATGGTAGTGCTTTGGCTTTGCCAAGAATTATGGCTGCTCTTTTAGAGAATAATCAGACAGAAAAGGGTATTCGTATGCCTGAGTGTTTAATTCCTTACACAGGATTTGAGTATATTGACTAAGTTAATATAGACTTTACATATTTTTTGAGAGCCTCATTTTTTGGGGCTCTTTTTTATATGATTTTATAAGCTGTTTATCTTCGCTATAGTTATAAGGCATACTTTATGGCTGTTGTTTTATTAAATCTGTAACTATTTATATTCTTTCTCTATCTCAGATAATCCTTTAAATATTAATTCGCTCTCGAAGCCTTTACGCGAAAGGGAAGCTACAATTTTCATTTTTTCGTTATAATCGGTTGGGATTGGATTGCCTCGTAGTTTCGATTTTAATTCGGAGATAATAATCTCTAAATATTCGTTAGGATTTATTTCCGATAATATTTTTTCTTGTAGGCTTTTTGCGATGTTCTTTCCGCTGAGCATATATCGTATTTTTATTTTCCCCCAGTGGTTAAAGCGTAGTTTGTCGCGAACATAAGCTGTGCAAAAGCGCTCTTCGTTTAAGAAGTTTTCTTTTATAAGTTCGTCGATAATATAATTTATATCGGAGCTGGCAATGTTCCAATTACGCAGTTTTTCTTCAATATCTGATATTGCCTTCTCGCCACGAGAGCAAATAGCCATCATTTTCGATAAAGCTGTTTTTGTTTCGTACTTAGGTTTGTTATCCATTATACTGAGCTTTAATCATACGGTTTTTGTTGTTAATATCTTTGCGTAGTTGCACATTACAAAAGCCTTTTTGCTCTAACATTTGCTTAGTCTCGGGACCAAAAGCTTCGTTAATTTCGAAATATAAAAAGCCTCCTTCTACTAAATTAATTTTACTGTAATTGGCTATTGCCGAGTAAAAAATAAGAGGATTATTGTCGTCGACAAAAAGTGCCAGATGAGGTTCGTGGTCGAGCACATTTTTCTCCATCAATAACTTTTCTGTATTTGTAATATACGGAGGGTTACTAATAATTATGTTGAACTTAACATCTTCCACAACATCCTGCGAAGCTAAAATATCGCGTTCAATAAAATTAATGTCGACATTGTTAAGCTCGCTGTTTTTTTTGGCAACCATAATTGCTTCGGGAGATATGTCGATAGCATAAACAGAGCTTTGTGGCATTTCGCACTTAAGGGTTATTGGAATGCATCCGCTGCCTGTTCCTATGTCTAGAATATTTATTTTTTTCGACTCTGTATTATCGTTAATAATCCAGTTTACAAGCTCTTCGGTCTCTTGTCGGGGTATTAAAACGCTTGGGTTAACAAAAAACTTTCGGTCGTAAAATTCTGTTTCGCCAATAATGTATTGAATTGGTTGTTGCAAAACCAGCTGCTCGGTTATGTCAATAAATTTATTGTAAACTTCGTCTGAAACTTCTCTGTTTAGGCTAATATTTATGTCGACAGGCTTAAGTCCTAGAAAATGATTTGCAATTATGTTGAAAAAGCTTCTAATTTCATTTGCTGAATAGAGCGAGTTTAACTTAATTTGGAATATGCTTCGTAATTGTTGAATTGTATATCTCATTTTACAAAAATACTAAAAGATGACAGATAATAATACTCACCAAAAATATATGAACCGATGTATTGAACTTGCCAAAATGGGCGAGGGGCATACTTATCCAAATCCTTTGGTTGGTTCGGTAATTGTTTATAACGGTAAAATTATTGGTGAGGGTTTTCACCGTAAATACGGTGATCCTCATGCCGAGGTTAATGCCATAAATTCTGTTAAAGACAAGAGTGTTTTGTCTGAGTCTACTATTTATGTTAATCTTGAGCCTTGTGCGCATCATGGTAAAACACCTCCTTGTGCCGATTTAATAATATCGACAGGAATAAAAAAGGTTGTGGTAGCTACTATAGACCCTTTTGCCGAGGTTGCTGGAAAAGGTATTGAGCGTATGATTGAGGCTGGTATTGATGTTACTGTTGGTGTTTTGGAAGACGAAGCACGATTTTTAAATCGTAGGTTTTTTACTTTTCACGAGAAAAAGCGCCCTTATATAATAATTAAGTGGGCTCAAACTTTAGATGGTTTTATTGATAGTGAGCGATTAGATAATAATACGCCAAAATGGATTACTAACGACGCTTCAAGAACTATTGTTCATAGCTGGCGTGCTAATGAAATGGGTATTATGATTGGCACTAACACTGCTAAAATGGATAATCCTAATCTTAACGTGCGCGAGTGGGCTGTTAATAACCCTGTGCGAATTGTTTTAGATAGAACTTTACGACTATCGCCGGAGCTTAATGTTTTTGATAGTTCGCAAAATACTATTATTTATGCCGGTAATAATGCTAGTTCGAAGAAGAATATTGAGCAGTTTGAGGGTAAAGATAAAGTAGAGATTGTAATTGTTGATTACGCTAAAGATGTTATTTCTGAAATTCTTGACGATCTTTATAATAGAGGTATTCAGTCGATTATTGTTGAAGGAGGAACTAAGCTTATTGAGAGTTTTTATAAGAATAGCCAGTGGGACGAGTTGCGAGTGTTTACAGGTAACACTTTCTTTGGAAAAGGAGTAAAGGCTCCTGAAGTTATTGGCGAGCTTTATAATGAGCAACGAATTGATGAGTGTTGCTTGTTTACATATTTAAATAGATAGTTTGAAGTTGAGATATAAGAATTTGTTATGAATTCGGTTTAGAGACAAGGCAATGACTTGTCTCTTCTTTTTTTATTTAGAGAATGAATAGAAGAATAGTCTAGTCTGACTCCAAATTATAAAGTCTAACGCAAGCTTGTAGCTTATACCAACTGTCTGAATTAGGATTCTTATGCAGCCGCCTTCGGCTTTGGCATATTAACAGATTTTAGGATTTAGGTTTGTGTTGGTAGAGACGTTGCATGCAACGTCTGTACGGCAATTCTTTAATCTTAAAATCT
>JAFGOQ010000034.1 GCA_016926405.1 Bacteroidales bacterium | reverse complement strand
CGTTCGAGAACTCACCAACTCTGTAAATTTTTCCTCCCGATTGATATTCATACGCAATACCTAAAACCTCGTCGTTATTTAACGCCGAATTAAGCGAAATATACCCCAGATTCTTATTTACAGTATATTCGCGTTCCGATAAAAGACGAGCACTCTCAATTTTCTCATAATCCTTACCTACTTGAAAATTCTTAAACCCTTGTAAAACAGAATTAACATTTTCTATTTGTCGAATAGATGTAAGTGCAGTAATATCAGAATATAAATTATTTAGACTATTATCTGGTGTTTTAAATGGATTACCGCTTGCTGTCTCGGTAACAAAACCATTAGAAATATTATTCTGACTTTCGGCAAGATCCATTAAGGCAACAATATTTCGAGCCTCATCAAATTTAGATGTTTTGTTGGTCACCCAAACCTCAACTCTAGTAATTTGAATTCCCGAATTAATATTTGGTAATGTTGAAACAAACTTATTATAGTTCTCTCTAAAATACTGAGTAATAAAAAAGTGTTTATTGGCTTCGTAAGCATCAGCCTTAAGCTGGAAACTCTGTGTTGTAGCACCACCTTTTACCTCTATTACCGACGACTCTCCTTTTTGTTGCGAGAATACACTGGAGACAGATAATTTACCAAACTGCAAATCGGCTCGAACGCCAAATAGGCTTTGCGATCCTGTGATTAATGTACCACTTAACGGAAACGAAACATTACCTGCCTCAATGCGCTGAATAATCTCGTCTTCGTCACCTTTATACTCAATCTTTACATTATTTTCGAAATCAAAAGTTGCTTGTGTGTTATAATCAAAGTTAACTTTAAACTTATCACCTACTTTACCTGTAACATTTGCTTGTATTTTAGAATCGTATTTAAAGTTTACTGATTTTTTCTGATTCTCCATCAACTGTGGATTATCTTGTCTTTTAAAGTCCACTCCCAACGAAAGTTCAGCGCTACCTTGAGGAATAATCTCAATAGGATTATCACCCAAAACACTTTCTAATGCTGCACCACCCAATTTAAGCTTACCACCAATAAGTCTGTCGTTATCTTTCGATTGACGCTGCAAATCGGAACGTTCTTTCCAATATTTGTAAATTGACTGCTCAAAATCATACGATTTATATTCATCAACAGACATATAGCTAGGCGCACCTATATTTCTTTTACCCACTTTACGGCGAACAACATATTCGCCTTTTTTAATATCGTAAACAATATCAAGATCAACCTTCGGTAAATCAGCCGATTTAAGTGGGCTACCAATATCTTTTATACTGGGAAGTTTTTCGAGGGTTGGGTTTTTTGCCGAAACAGTATCTTGCTGCGAATTATAAAAATCTGTTTCACTGTTAAAAACAGCCGAATACAAAGGGTTAAAAACGGCAACAACAATTATAGCTACCGATATCAATACAAAAAGAAAATTTCTTTTAAAAATCATGCGTTTTATTTATAATTCTTTTAATGCTCTTTTAACAAGCTCTTCAACAGTTAATTCAGGCTCTTTACTCGAAAACTTATTCAAAATCTTTGATGATTGATTTTTCTCAAAACCCAACATTACTAAAGCTGATAACGCTTCATCGCTATTTCTATTGTGTTTAGTGACTATTATTTCTGTTATAGCTTCGCTCTTGTTTAATTTATCTTTTAGTTCAATAATAATTCGTTGAGCCGATTTTGGTCCAATTCCTTTAATGCTTTTCAAAGTGTTAACATCATCCAATAAAATTGCATTTACAATCTCTGCTGGACTCATAGTAGAAAGCATCATTCTAGCAATATTGGCTCCAACGCCAGAAACGCTGATCAATTTACGAAATAAATCTCGTTCGGGCTTATCAAAAAAGCCATAAAAAGAATTCGAATCTTCTCTAATAATTTGATGAACAAAAATTTTAATATCCTTTTTTGAACCTATTAATGAGTAGGCATTCAGCGATATATGCATAAAATAACCCACTCCATTAGTCTCAATAACAAGATGAGCAGGCGAGATTTCTGTAACTATTCCTTTGATATACTCGTACATAGTAATATAAATAAAATGCGTGTGAAGTAGTAAAAGTAATAAATAAGAAATAAAACAACTCTATGAACCACTATTTACTAAAAACAAAACAGCTTTTTTCGCCATTTATGAAAGTATTTTTAGTTCTATTTTTTATAAATATTACTACAAATATGAGTGGACAAATTTCAGAAAAAAGCGAACCTTATGGGTATTTCACAAAAAAATCGAAGAAATCTGTAAAATTCGAAAAGATAAAACCTCTTAAGAATTTCATTGAAACTACATATCGCTCTGATTCTAAATACCACCTTAAAAAAGGACAGTTTGGATATCCTATTAAAACAAACATTACAAGTAACAATTCTGGCAAATGGTATATAAACAAAGATAATATTCAGATGTGGGAAGTAGGAATAAAATCGACTGACGCAAAAAGCATACAGGTAATTTTCTCAAATTTCGAACTACCACCAAACGGGAAAATATTTATTTACAATAAAGACAAGACTCAATACATAGGTGCGTTTACTTATAAAAACAATAAAGAGTCGAAAAAACTTGCAACTTTACCTGTAAGAGGAGACGAAATAATTATTCAATATCTTCACGAAAACAGATTCGAAAAATTACCTAATATTGAAATAGGTCAAATAATTTACGACTACAAAGATGTTTATAAAAACACTGAAGGATATAACTCATCGGGAGATTGCAATATTAATGTTAATTGCGCCGAAGGAGGTGAATATCAAAACACCAAACGAGCTGTTGCTCGAATATATTTCGATGGGTATTTTTGCACTGGTGCACTTGTTAACAACACCAACGAAGATGCTACTCCATATTTTCTAACTGCAAATCACTGTATCGACAATCAAGCAACTGCCGAAACAACAGTATTTCTATTTAACTACGAAAGTCCGTATTGTAATAATGTGGCAGGACCTACAACAAACTCAGTTTCTGGTTCCGATTTAATTGCTACAGGCTACGAAAACACATTAGACTTTGCATTATTAAAATTAACAACAGCTCCTCCTAAAGAATTTGAACCATATTTTCTAGGATGGGACATTACTGGAGTAACTAATAAAAAATCTGTCTGTATTCACCACCCAAGTGCAGATATTAAAAAAATAAGTATCGACGAAGATACATTATACACTTCTAATTACGGGTCAAACTATATTCATTACACACACTGGCTTGTAAAAAACTGGGAAAAAGGAACAACAGAAGGAGGTTCGTCGGGGAGTCCATTACTTAACAACAAAGGTCTATTAATTGGTGATCTTACAGGTGGCGAAGCTCGATGCTCATACAATTACAACGATCTATATCAGAAATTATCAGAAAGTTGGGATCATTATTCGTCATACGAAAATCAACTAAAACACTGGCTCGACCCATTAAATAAGAAAGTATCGTCACTAAATGGTTTCGATCCTCAAAAAGACGAAAAAGAGACACATATTGAAAACTTTCCTAAAATAGCATGTCCTTTCGATACTATTTCGTACTGGATACAATGGGCAGATAAAAAAAGAGCCGTAGAAGTTAAATGGGAAATTGAAAACCAGCGAGGAGTAAATTCATTTGTTGAGGATGATATTTTTAAAGTTGTATTTACAGAGCCTGGCAGCTACTCTATTAAAGCAACAGTTAACGATGCATTAGTTTTACAACCAAACAGCAAAACTCTAATTAATCCATGTGTAAGTTGTATTTCAGACAAAACAACAGTTTGTACAAAAGATACAATTGAGTTAATAGCCGATGTAAATCAATTAAAAAGCGGAACTACATTTAAATGGGTTCTTAAAGATGCCGAACTATTAAAAGGAAATATTAACGATAAAAAGGTATCAATATCATATAAAACTGGAGGAGTTAAGCAGCCACAAATTAAAATTGCCGACTCATATTTTGTTTCACTAAACAATGAAATTAACATTACACAATCGCCACAAGACCCAATTGTTAAAGTAAATTACCACCGATTGTATATTGATGATATTGGCGATAACGAAATTCAATGGTACAGAAACACTGTTCCTATATACAACGAAACTAAACCATATCTAAATGTTAGTAGCGATGGTTTGTACTATGCAAAAATTTCGGGACAAAACGGATGTTACACAAAATCGGACACTCTTGATGTAAAACTAATAGCTAATAAAGAGATATCGCTTGTAAAAGATATTATAGCTTATCCAACGATTGTTGATAACGGAGAAATTTATATTGACTTAAATTTAATTGCCAAAATTGACAAGATACTTATAAGAGTTGCAACAACTAGTGGTAATGTTGTTATACAAGAGACTGTATACCCCGATAATAAAACTAGTAGAATACCTATTAACATAGAAAAACTAGATCCTGGATTCTACATAGTTCATCTACTGCATGAGAATTTCAGCAGTCAGCATAAAATAATTGTAAGGTGATTTTTAATCAATCACCTTCACAAATTTCTTAGCACTCTTCCATAATCCATGATTAGTACAAACAGCCATAGCAGTTAAATTCATACTAACTTTAGGTATTACAAAAAAATCAACCTCTAACTGACACTTCTGATTTGCCATTGCTCCAGAAGCAAAGGTAGCAGTGGCCAAAAGTGTTTCTCTATTCCACAATTGAATTGTACTAATGTAATGATTGTGATTATCGGGATGCGGATAATTGTCTCCCATTTTAATTTTCACGTGTAATTTTTCGCCTCTTTTAACAGAATCGTCACAAATAATAAAAGGGGTATGTCGTCCGAAATAGCTCTTTCTAACTTCCTTTTCCTCTTTTGTAATATCAACAGGTTTAAACACTCTAGGCATATCGAATAATTATTAGTTTAATACTTCCAAAAGTACAAAAAAAAGAAGCTAGTAAAAGAAGTTTCCTAGAAATTCGTGAAATACCTTGGATTTACGGAATGATTAGTTACCTTTGCACCGCAATCAAGGAAAATAGTTTAGTACTACAAGATATATTGCGGGGTGGAGCAGTTGGTAGCTCGTCGGGCTCATAACCCGAAGGTCATAGGTTCGAGTCCTGTCCCCGCTACTATTTTAACGTCGATAAGGTACAAACATAAAAATATATTGCGGGGTGGAGCAGTTGGTAGCTCGTCGGGCTCATAACCCGAAGGTCATAGGTTCGAGTCCTGTCCCCGCTACTAT
>JAFGOQ010000033.1 GCA_016926405.1 Bacteroidales bacterium | reverse complement strand
TTGTTTGATGTATAGCAGACCCAACCTTGTGTATAGGAACACCAAACCCTGTGTATAGGAGAGCTAACCCTGTGTATAGGAGAGCTAACCTTGTGTATAGGAGAGCCAACCTTGTGTATAGGAGCACCAACCCTGTGTATAGCAGAGCAAAACTGTGTATAGCAGAGCAAAACTGTGTATAGCAGAGCAACCTTGTGTATAGGAGAGCAAAACTGTGTATAGCAGGGCAAATCTGTGTATAGCAGGGCAAATCTGTGTATAGCAGAGCAAACCTGTGTATAGCAGAGCAAATCTGTGTATAGCAGAGCAACCTTGTGTATAGCAGGGCAACCTTGTGTATAGGAGAGCAAAACTGTGTATAGCAGGGCAAATCTGTGTATAGCAGAGCAAATCTGTGTAATTTTTAGTGTGATAAATTGTACATTCACCCCCAATCCCGCAAGTTAAGCGAAGTGTAACTTGCAACTAAAACCACAATTTCTGTCAGCAACTTCGTACGCTGACAGAAATGTTAACAACTACTGTAGACCTGTCAACATGCGCAGCATCTGCCAGCGTCGGGATTGGAAAAAAGATAAAAGTTAAAAGAATAACTATTTGCAACTGGTAACTAAAACCACAATTGCTGTCAGTAACTTCGTACGCTGACAGGATTGTTAACAACTGCTGTAGACCTGTCGGCATGCGCAGCATCGGACAGCGTCGGGATTGGAAAAAAAGATAAAAGTTAAAAGAATAACCCTTTGCAACTGGTAACTAAAACCACAATTTCTGTCAGCAACTTCGTACGCTGACATAATTGTTAACAACTGCTGCAGACCTGTCAACATGCGCAGCATCTGCCAGCGTCGGGATTGGAAAAATGACCCCTCCTAAAATAGCTTGACAAATCTTACAATAAATTTATAGGTTATATTAAAGTCTATTTACCATGTAGTTATGTTGAAATTTAATATTTATTAAAACATTAATGAATATTCATACAAAAAAGACTTGTTTAATGAATGCTGAATCATTATATTTAATGGAATCTAAAAATTATGTTTAACTAATAAATGGTAACTATGAGAAAGCAATTAATTTTATCTCTATTATTTGGAGTAAGTCTATTAGTGGTTTCGTGCCAAAAAGATGATTCGGTAACAGAACCAGAAAAAATTGACAATAATTATCTGTTAAGTAACGAGGCAATTACCATGGATCTGATATCTATTGTAAACGAATCGCATTCGTTGTCTAGTTTAACAACCGAACTTCGAAATAACGATCCTATTCGTTTAGATCAGGTTAAAGCTCTTAACAATAACTCGTTGGAGTCGATGAGCAAAATGCTAAACAAAATTAGCGACAAACAGTTATTGGCAGAAAAAGAAGGGGTAATACAAATTCCCGAACTATCGTTTGTAGAAGGTAGCAATGCAGATAAAAAAAGCAAAGTACTGTATGCTTTTCCTCCTAAGGGTAACGAAAACGAATGGAAATATATTAAGGCATTCGATTCCGATGGTAATGTTTATAACTTAGACGTACACCAAAAACCCGATTATTCTGTAATTATTGTTGATGTTAACGGAAAACACGCTTTTAAAGAGGTTGTAAACCGAATGAACAAAGAGCTTACATCGCTTGGAATACAGGTAGAAAGAAGCGCTGTTAGTAAACGAGCAGATGGATTGGAAACAACTGTTTTAGAATCTATATCGCTTAAAAACGATAGCGAGCCTTGGATTAAAGGAGCTGCCGAAATTTATGCTATCTCGTCGGGAATAATTGAGCGCGATGGTCAAGTTAAGCCTCAAGTAAGAATTATCGAAATGCCATATCTCGATTATCAAGAAACAACTTATTATCCAAATCAAGTAATGCTTTTTTGGAAAGATTACGACTATCAAGCAGCAAACATTCAGTTTTTCGAGCACGACTCAAATTACAACTACAAAGAGTTATGTAAAATTCTTTTCGATGGCCTATTTAAAATTATTAGTGCAGCCACTGGCGAGCCAATTGTTGCAATGGTAGGCGAAATGGGTAGTGCTGTTATAGAAATAATTCCCGATGCTGTTTTTACCGACGACGACGATTATGTTGATAGCTACTATACAATAATGAAAAATCAGACATATCAGGACAGAGTTGGAGCAAACAACAATGCTACAGCAACTTTTAAACCTCTGTTTATACCAAATAATTAAGAGTAAACAATAAATATAAAAGGCTATGCAATTTGTTGCATGGCCTTTTTTGTGTTGTTGAGCTGCATTGTGTGCATCTAATACTATAATCGATAATTAAAGTGTATCATATAAAACTTCAAGATTAATGAAATTATCTACTATGTAGTATTGCACTTTTGTTGGTTATTAAATTCAACCGCAACATTGAAGCGAGCCAATAGTTTTATAATCTTATTAATAGTAAAAGCTAGAGCTTTGGTAATTGCATAAATAAAAAAAAGCGCCTACGGTGGAAGCCCGCAAACGCCTATGTTTTAGAGTGGAGAATAGCGGAATCGAACCGCTGACCTTTTGACTGCCAGTCAAACGCTCTAGCCAACTGAGCTAATCCCCCATTGTGGGTGCAATGATAGATATTATTATTCTTTTCACCAAGAAAGGGTAATAGAAAATTATATATTGTTTACTTTTTTATGTTGTTCAAATAAAAAAGTAATTTTTTTGATATAAAAACTTAATCTTTGGATCAGATTTATATATTTGCACTCTAGAAACGTAAGAGTAAAACTCTTATTTTCTAATTTATTTTGAATATCTTAACCAAAATACCTATTTTAGGGGCATAAAACTGCGATAAAATGGAATTAAAAAAATCACCCAAAGCCGATTTGGAGAAAAAGAAAGGGATCTTTCTTCAGATTGGACTAATAGTTACTCTCAGCTTGCTGTGGGGAGCTTTTGAGTGGAAAAGTGATATCGATAAGGATAGCGCCTTTGCTCAAAAACAAGCCGTAGATGTTGAAGAGGAGGTTATCCCTATTACAACACAGGTAAAACCACCACCACCACCACCACCACCACCACCAGCAATGTCTGAAACATTTAAACTTGTTGAAGATGATGTTGAACTAGAGGATGAGTTTGTGGCTGTTGATGTTGAGGCTACCGAAGAGACAGTAATCGACGTTGTAGTTGAAGAAGAAGAAGAGGTTGCTGAAGAGGAAGTTTTCCTTAGAGTAGAAAAGATGCCTACTTTTAAAGGTGGTGATCTTAATACTTTCCGTAACTGGGTTCAAGGACGTCTTAAATATCCAACTATTGCTGCAGAAAACGGTATACAAGGAGTTGTTTACTTAGAGTTTGTTGTTAACGGTAAAGGAGAAGTTTGTAAAATCAGAACTCTTCGTGGTGTTGACCCTCTTATCGATAAAGAAGCTGAGAGAGTTGTTAAAACATCGCCAAAATGGTCTCCAGGTGAGCAGCGTGGTAAAGCAGTTAGTGTTAAGTACACGCTTCCTATTAAATTTGTATTACAATAGTTTTTATTATTATAGATTAAAGAGGGTATCAATTATGATACCCTCTTTTTTGCTTATATTTGCCAAATAACGGAAATGTAAAGATGGGAGATATAATAAACAAAGATATAACTTCGGAAAAAGCAGTGCTTGTTGGTGTGATAAGTCAAAAGCAAAACGAGAAGCAGGTTGAGGAATTTTTAGATGAATTAGCTTTTCTTGCTGATACTGCTGGTGCTATTGTCGAAAAGGTTTTTACTCAAAAGGTTGATTCTCCTAATTCTAAAACATTTGTTGGAACAGGAAAACTTGCTGAGATAAAGGAATATGTAGAGAGTAATGATATTAATGTTGTTATTTTCGACGACGAGCTTACTCCATCGCAATTGCGAAATGTTGAACGAGAGCTTCAGGTTAAGGTATTGGATAGAACAAATCTTATTCTCGATATTTTTGCCAAACGTGCTCGTACATCGCATGCTAAGACACAGGTAGAGCTTGCTCAATATCAATATCTGTTACCTCGATTAACAGGTCTTTGGACTCACCTTGAGCGCCAAAAAGGGGGTATTGGATTGCGTGGTCCTGGAGAGACTGAGATTGAGACCGACCGTCGAATTATTAGAGATAGAATAGCATTACTGAAAGAGAAGCTAAAGATTATTGATAGACAAATGGCTACGCAGCGCATGAATAGAGGAAAACTTATTCGTGTTGCTTTGGTTGGATATACCAATGTAGGCAAATCAACAATAATGAATTTGTTGAGTAAGTCGGAGGTGTTTGCCGAGAATAAACTTTTTGCTACGCTTGACACTACAGTTAGAAAAGTTGTTATCGATAACCTTCCTTTTTTGCTTTGCGATACTGTTGGATTTATTAGAAAACTGCCACATAATCTTATTGAGTCGTTTAAATCGACTCTTGATGAGGTTCGTGAGGCTGATGTATTGCTTCATGTCGTAGATATTTCGCATCCTAATTTCGA
>JAFGOQ010000032.1 GCA_016926405.1 Bacteroidales bacterium | reverse complement strand
TATTGCCATAATTATTAAAAAAATATTTATGTATACAGAATTGAATTATTGCGACTTAAGTTTTTTGTTCGAAAAATCTTAAATTTTTTATCCTGAAAAAGTTTGCAGAAACAAAATTAAACCATAGTTTTGCATCGCATTTAAGGAAATGCACAGCGCTGGTGCCATAGCTCAGTTGGTAGAGCAAAGGACTGAAAATCCTTGTGTCCCTGGTTCGATTCCAGGTGGCACCACTCGCAGAAAAGCCGAACATTTTGTTCGGCTTTTTTTGTCTGTAACTTTTAGAGCTTAGTTATTAGAATTTTAGGTTAAATTCTATGCCTCCTAAATCATATTTCTTACTTAGTTCATTGGTGAAAATCTTTCTGCTTTAAATCTTATTCTACTCGGTTGTATTGCAAAAAATAGGTGCTCGCGCACGGAGAAAGAGCACCCTTTTTTCAAGAAGTGTCCGTGAGCGGGATTTGAACGCTTCTTTTTTTCAAGAAGTGTCCGTGCGCGGGATTTGAACACTTCTTTTTTTCAAGAAGTGTCCGTGCGCAGGATTTGAACACTTCTTTTTTTCAGGAAGTGTCCGTGCGCAGGATTTGAATGCTTCTTTTTTTTAGGAAGTGTTCGTGAGCGGGATTTGAACGCTTCTTTTTCTCAAGAAGTGTCCGCGCGCAGGATTTGAGCACCTTTTTTTTAGGAAGTGTCCGTGCGCGGGATTTGAGTGACTTTTCTTATAATAACTTTGTTAATATCTGCAGCGTCTATAGCATTAAACTGCATTTATTTACTGTAATAAAAAATCTCGAAGATGTATAATAGTTACATCTTCGAGATTATATTTTTGAGGTGTAATTGTTGGTAGTTTTTATAGCCAATCAACAATTTAACCAATACTGATTTTTAATTAGTTTTTCTAATCCAAAGTCTATCGTAAATAAAAAGTCCTAAAACAGCTGTAACACCAATAGCTAATAAAACCATCCATATATTTTGTGGATTATAGGTGTTCCATAAATACGATGTTAATTCCGACTGATTCATATTTAAAAGTTCACCTGCTCTGTTGTAAAAGTCGGTTTTTGTAAAGTTTGAAGTTACTTCGGGCATATTTATACCTCGCAATGTCATATCTTTTTGTAGTAACGAAAACTTGTCAGACATACGTTGATATACGCCACCAGAGATGTATCCTGCTAAAATGTTACCACCTGCAACAGGTAAAAATCCACAGCCCATATATAGTGCAACTTTATCTTTTGGAGCAATTTTGCCTATGTATTCGGTAATTTTTGGTGATCCAGCCATCTCGCCAAGTCCAAAAATTAGAATAGCACCGATAATAAAGAATACATTATTTGTATATAGAGTTAAGGCCATTCCTATTGCACAAACAAAGAAACCAGTTATCATAGCATTCAAAGGTTTCCACTTCATAATAAAAGTCGAAACTAATATCTGTAACATAATAATGTACATAGCATCCATATTGGTAATGTACTCAGCAGCAATAGTACCGTCAGCCGAGCCAATGTTTTTAGCCAGCCAAGGCCAAACATCGTTAACAAAATTATACAACGAATGAGTGTCAACCCACTGCTCAATAAAAACAGGAAGCGTATAAAATAGCTGATAATACATCGACCAAAATCCTGCAATAAAAATTAGGAATACAATAAATTTAAGATCGCTAAGTGCGGTAAAAATATTTTTGAAAATCTTTTTTAATGAATAGGCAAAACTTCCCGATGCTTTTTCGCGCTCGGGCTCTTTAAAAAAGAATAGCATAATAAAATTGAGAGCAATAAAGAAAGCGCTCAGATAAAAAACTGTTTTGTACGACTCTTCGCTATATTGAAGTGCAACTAGAGGTCCAATAAAGGCTCCAATATTTACCATCATGTAATAAATTCCGAAGCCAACAGAAGATGTTTCGTCGTTGGTTGTTTTTGAAATTGTAGCGGTAATAATTGGTTTAAACAATGCGCCACCAATGGCAAGAATTAGGTACGAGGCAAAAACAGCCTCAAACGATTTTACAAAAGGAAAGGTTAAAAAGCCGATTATATAAACCGAGAAGGCCACAATTAACATTTTTTTATAACCGTATCTGTCGGCAATGGCTCCTGTAATTATTGGTAGAAGATACAAAATTGCAGTACCCACACTCATTATCCAACTCTTTTCTACTTGCGAAAATCCCAATGCTCCAACGTCGGTACTTTTTGTTAAATAATTGGCCAAAAGCATGTAAAACCCATACCAAGCCCAACGCTCAAAAAGTTCCATTCCGTTGGCAATCCAAAAAGTTGCTGGGTATTTCTTAAAAACACGTAGTCCTTCCATATTTAATTATTTGTTTTGTTACCAAGCCAACAAATCTAATAATCTTTTGATTAAAACCTAATTATTGTTTACTGCCAAAGGCCATTATGTCGGCAAATACTTTAATTTTGCGCCGACGTTTGCATTAACAAAACCATTTTTCAAACGTTCTATATTGGAATTTGCTACAAATATTCAACATCTGTGCAGTTGGTTACAAGCGATTCGCGAAAACGAATTCTTAGGGTTGCGATATTTGTAAACAGATATGTGAAGCAAATAATTCAAATGTGGAGTGGTATATTAATAATAGGTACAGAAAAATAAACAAACATATGAATAGCAAAAAAGTATTACTAATGATTCTCGACGGATGGGGAATCGGAAAAAAAGACAACACCGACGCTATATTTAAAGGCGAAACACCATATATCGACTCATTATACGCTAAATATCCTAATGCAACAATTCTTACTTCGGGCGAGGATGTAGGATTGCCTAATGGTCAGATGGGTAACTCGGAGGTTGGTCACCTTAATATTGGTGCCGGACGAGTGGTTTATCAAGATCTTGTTAAGATAAACAAAGCTATCGAGGATAATTCAATTGCCTCGAATAAGGTTTTAGTTGAAGCTTTAAATTATGCAAAGGAGAATAATAAAAAGGTGCACTTTATTGGATTAGTTTCCGATGGTGGTGTTCACTCGCTTGATACTCATTTATACAAACTTTGCGATCTGACAAAAGATTATGGTTTAGAGAAAGTGTACATTCATGCCATTACCGATGGTAGAGATACTGACCCTAGAAGCGGTTTAGGATTTATCGAAAATCTTAGCAATCACCTTAAATCGTCGAATGGCGAAATTGCTACTTTAGTTGGTAGATACTATGCAATGGATCGCGACAAGCGTTGGGACAGGGTTAAGCGTGCTTACGATCTTTACACTCAAGGAACAGGAATAGAAGCTTCTGATGTTGTTACTGCTGTAAAAGAGTCGTACTCAAATAATATTACCGATGAATTTATTGAGCCTACTGTATTTAATAAGAGTGGTTTAATTGAGGCCAACGATGTGGTTATCTGTTTTAACTACCGTACCGATCGTCTTCGCGAGCTGACTACTGTTCTTTCGCAGCAAGATATGGTTGAAGAGGGGATGACAAAAATGCCTCTTCATTATGTTACAATGACTTCGTACGACCAAAGTTTTAAGGGTGTAAATGTTATTTTCACAAAAGATAATCTTAAAAATACTCTTGGCGAGGTGTTGGCAAACAATAATAAAAAGCAGATTCGTATTGCCGAAACAGAGAAATATGCTCACGTAACTTTCTTTTTTAATGGTGGGCAAGAAGAGGAGTTTGCTGGCGAAAAACGAATATTAAAATTATCGCCAAAGGTTGCTACGTACGATCTTCAGCCAGAAATGAGCGCCTACGAGGTTAAAGATGCAATTGTTGAAGAGCTTAAAAATAGAGAAACCGATTTTATCTGTTTAAACTTTGCAAATGGCGATATGGTAGGACATACAGGAGTTATGTCTGCAATATTAAAGGCTGTAAATGCTGTTGATACATGCGTAAACCAAGTTGTTGAGACAGCTACTGCAAACGATTATACTACAATAATTATTGCCGACCATGGAAATGCCGACAATGCAGTTAATCTTGATGGTTCGCCAAACACAGCGCATTCAACAAATCCGGTGCCTATTATTGTTGTTAACAGTAACTATAAAACTGTTGAAAGCGGTATTTTAGCCGATATTGCACCAACAATTTTAAAAATAATGGGTATTGACCAACCAGCCGAGATGACTGGTAAGGTGCTTGTTAAATAATATCTGGTAGAGATGCACGTCAGTACGTCTCTACGTTTTATATAAATATTACAAATGGTACAAATAGACGATAAAATAATTAGCCTCGATATTTTCGAGAAAAAATTCTGCTGTAATCTTGGTAAATGCAAGGGTGCATGCTGTATTCATGGCGATGCTGGTGCCCCTCTTGAGCAACATGAGGCAGAAACGCTAGAGAAAATTCTTCCTGAGGTAATGCCTTATCTGAGCGAAAAAAGTAAGCAGGCAATTACCGAAAAAGGGCCTCACTATTTAGATCGCGATGGCGATTTAGTAACGCAGCTTGTAAAAGGTGCCGAGTGTGCTTTTGTGGTTATGGAAGATGGCATTGCTTTTTGTGGTATTGAGCGTGCTTGGATGGATAAGAAAGTAGATTTCCGTAAACCTATTTCGTGCTTTCTCTATCCTATTAGAGTTAAGAAATATCCCGATTTTGAAGCTTTAAACTACGACCAATGGGAGATATGTAGAGATGCTCGCAAAGATGGTGTAGAAAAAGGTATCGAAGTATTCCGTTTTCTTAAAGATCCAATTATAACCAAATATGGCGAGGCTTTTTATAACGAGATGGAAGAGGCATATAAGTTGCTACAACAACGCGACGAGGAATAGTTAATTATTACTTCAAAATATTTATTATAAATCCCGGCAGAGTAATCTTGCTGGGATTTATTATTATTAGCCATCTGCTTTTATACCTTTTATTGATAGATTGTGAAAATAGTCACAAAGTTTAGTCTACTTGGCAAATACCTTGCTCATTCATTTTCTTATTCACTATTGTATCAAAAACTTTTTGCTATTTTTAACCGAAATTAAAAACCATCATAGATTATGAATTACATTGAAAATTATGTTGAAGCGAATAAAGATCGCTTTTTAGAAGAGTTATTCGACTTAATTAGAATACCATCAATAAGTTCAATTGCCGATCATAAACCAGATATGTATCGTTGTGCCGAGATGTGGAAAAAATTGCTTTTAGAAGCAGGCGCAGATCGTGCAGAGGTTTACGAAACAGAAGGTAATCCTGTTACTTATGGCGAAAAAATTATAGATCCAAAACTTCCTACTGTATTAGTTTACGGACATATGGATGTTATGCCTGTTGATCCAATTGAGCTTTGGAACACCGATCCTTTTGAGCCAGTTATTAAAGATGGTAAAATTTGGGCTCGTGGTGCCGACGACGATAAAGGACAAGGTTTTATGCATGCCAAAGCCTTCGAAATAATGATGAAAAACGATACATTACCTTGTAATGTTAAGTTTATGATTGAAGGAGAAGAAGAAGTTGGTTCGCCAAGTCTTCCAAAATGGTGTGCCGACAATAAAGAGATGCTTAAGGCAGATGTTATTCTTGTTTCTGACACTGGTATGATTGCTCCAGATGTACCAACAATTACTACAGGTTTACGTGGTCTTTCGTATTGGGAAGTTGAGGTTACTGGTCCAAATCGCGATCTTCACTCAGGTTTATTTGGTGGAGCTGTTGCTAATCCAATTAACCAACTTGCTAAAATGATTGCTAATGTTCTTGACGATAACAATCATGTTACTATTCCTGGTTTCTACGACGATGTTTTAGAAGTTTCGGCAGAAGAGCGTGCTCTTATGGCTAAAGCTCCATATAACGAAGAGAATTATAAGAAAGCTCTTAATGTTAAAGAACTTTGGGGCGAAAAAGGATTTACTACAAATGAGCGTACAGGTATTCGTCCAACATTCGACATTTGTGGTATTTGGGGTGGTTACTCTGGCGAAGGTGCTAAAACTGTTCTTCCTTCAAAGGCTTACGCTAAAATATCGTCGCGTTTAGTTCCTAACCAAAAGCACGAGACTATCTCTAAATTATTCAAGAAATATTTCGAAGAGATTGCTCCTGATTATATTAATGTTAAGGTTGAATATCTTCACGGTGGACCTTCGTATGTTTGTCCAATCGACCTACCAGAATATAAAGCTGCCGAGATGGCTCTTAAAGATACTTTCGGAAAAACTGCTGTTCCTGTTCGTAGTGGTGGATCAATTCCAATTATTTCGTCGTTCGAAGAAATTCTTGGCATTAAGTCTATCTTAATGGGCTTTGGTCTTGAGTCGGATGCTATTCACTCTCCAAATGAGAATTTCCCATTAGAGCAATTCTTCAACGGAATTAAGACTATTCCTAATTTCTATAAGTACTACGCAGAGCTTAAAAAGTAAAATAATATTTATTATAAGCGGCGTTACCAAATTAATGGTAACGCCGCTTTTTTATTACGGCAATGCCTCTTGGTGACTAAGCATTGCCTCTTGGCGATGAGGCAGTCACACTTTGTGTCAAGGCAGCGTCTCTTAGTAGAAATTTTAGTCTCTTTTTATTACGGCAACGCCTCTTGGTGACTAAGCAGTGCCTCTTTGTGGTAAGGCAGTCACACTTTGTGTCAAGGCAGTGCCTCTTAGTAGAAATTTTAGCCTCTTTTTATTACGGCAACGCCTCTTGGCGACTAAGCAGTGCCTCTTGGTGGTAAGGCAGTCACTCTTTGTGTCAAGGCAGTGTCTCTTAGTAGAAATTTTAGCCT
>JAFGOQ010000031.1 GCA_016926405.1 Bacteroidales bacterium | reverse complement strand
TTTTCAGAGCAACATTAGATTTGGTTCAGGAAATAGGAATAGCAGGTTTAACAATGGCTGATATTGCCAGAGAAGCTAACATTGCGACAGGTACAATATATATATACTTCAAAAACAAAGAAGTATTATTAAACGAGCTATACTGCCATTTGGCAAAATTACCAGAGGATAGAATCCTTAAAAATATTGATGAGAAAGATCCCGTAAAAACCAATCTTGAAAAGATATGGCGAAATTATCTTTCACACAGGGTTAATTATTTCGACGAAAGCCTTTTTATTGAGCAATACTATTACTCGCCTTATATTACTAAAGAACAAAAAGAGTCGGTTGATAAAATAAAGAGCTTTTCTATTAACATTATGAAGAGAGGTCAAGAAGAGAAAATTATTGATTCATCGATAGATTTAGAAATGATTTTCTGGGCTATTACAGGATTTATCAGAACACTTGCCTACGAACACAAAGAAAGTTCTTACACACTGTCTGAAGAAAAAATAGACCAGGCATTTAAGCTTAATTGGAAAATGATAGTTTAACAAATAAATCATTAAAATATTAAAGAGGTTGTCTAAATAGACAACCTCTTTTTATTTAACCAATTAAGCTTTATCAAACATTACTTGCTATCACGCGGGATAAATTTATTATAAAAAAAAGCCTTGGCGAAATACCAAGGCTTACCGAAAAAATTAATTGTAAAAAGTATCGTATAGTTCTTTAAACTCCATAAAAGCTTCGGAGAAATATTTTGCTTCATGATCGTTTCCATATTTCACCAGCTCCTGCATAATAGAAAGCTCAAGCTGAATTTCAGAACCAAAAGAGGCAAACTTATTTGTCTTCTTTATATCTAAATAATAGTCTAGTTTCGACTTCGAATGTTTAAGAATCTCAGTTGCTAATTGCTCAGCACGCTCATTATCGCCGGCATTAAAATAGGCATCAACCAGTGCTGGTGAAAATATTGTATGAGGAATATTTTCTACAGGAAGAGTTTTCTCCGCAAAATGCAAAACCTCAAGAGCTTTTACTTTATTACCTTGCTTAGAATATTCATTAGCTAAACGTGCAAATTTATTACGCAATCGCAATACCGAAAGGGTACGCAAGTGGTAGTAATCCATCAAAACATCTGGATTATCCATATTTCCGTAATTAAATTTATTCACAAGATTATCATATAAAATATCAGGCTCAATACGACCAATTAACGAAAAGTCGTCGGTTGTAGTTTTTATAGGAACTAAACGCCAAGCAAAACCATCAAGTTGTAGATAATCACTAAGTCCTAAATCGCTTTCGCCAGCTGTAGAGACAAAATATATTGGTGTGTCCCAATTAAAGTTAGCCAACAGATCTAAAATAAAAAGTTGTCCTTTAGAAAGTGACTGCTCCTTTAATTCAAATTTAATTGTATCTACCACATTTGAGCGTTGCTCTTCTTTCACTGTTCCATTGGCAATAACTTTATCAACATCGACAGGAATAAAGAGTTTTTTAGTTGGTATAAAGTCGAGTTGTTCGTCGCCATAAGGCAGTTTAGTACGCGGATCGTCGCTTAAAGCAAAATCTACAGCACTCTTTACACTCTTATAATCTTTAAACTTTTCAAGTACATAAATCATATCACGCGTACCTTGAACATACTGGCTATTTACCATTGAAACTGGAACAGGAGCCGAATTATACATTCTACATTTCATCTGGTCGATATACCAATCTGTTCCAAGCAGACTCATGTTAATAACACGAACATCAGTTCTAATACCTTCAACTTCCTGAGCATACCAGAGAGGGAAAGTATCATTATCGCCATTTGTAAAAATAACAGCGTTTGGAGCACATGAGTTAAGATAATTACTTGCGTAGGCAAGAGTTGTATATCTATCAGAACGATCGTGATCGTCCCAGTTTTCCGAAGCCATAAGACCAGGAACAAGAACCAAACAAATAGCAGTAATTCCAATCGCTTTGGCTGTTCCGTTCTTCTGCTTTGCATAGTCAATAAGTCCCATAACACCTATTCCAACCCAAATAGCAAAAGCATAAAACGATCCTGCATAAGCATAATCACGCTCGCGAGGTTGCAACGGATACTGATTTAGGTATGCTACAATAGCCAATCCTGTAAGGATAAAGAAAGTAGTAACAATCCAAGCATCTTTTTTATCTTTCTTAAAGTGAAAAACAAGACCTATTAAACCCAAAAGAAATGGTAAGAAATAATATTTATTACGCCCTTCGTTATTTTTCAATACATCTGGAATATTATCCTGCGATCCTAATCGCCAATTGTCGATTAAAGGTATTCCACTAATCCAACTACCATAAACAGTCTCGCCATTACTCTGAATATCATTTTGTCTACCAACAAAATTCCACATAAAGTAGCGCATATACATAAACCCTATTTGATAATTAATAGTGTATTTAACATTTTCGAAGAATGTGGGAACACGTATCAGTTTCTTTTCGCCATTAGGTCCAATAAAAGGTTTTGTTACACCTTTAAAATCACTCCACTGTTTATATTGTTTAGCATGATGACTAGACCACATTCTAGGGAAAAGACCAGTAAAATCGCTGTCGTAAACATACTCGTTTCCTAAATTAGTCACTACATATTTTCCATTTCCTTTACCATACGATGTTTTTGTTTTTACATCGATAACTGGAGAAGCGAAATTTTCGCCAACAAAAAGTGGACGAGAACCGTATTGCTCTCTATTAAGATAATTTTTAAGCGAATAAACATTGTCGGGAGTATTTTCGTTCATTGGTGGTTTTGCTTCCGAGCGGATAACAATAATTGCAAACGAGCTATACCCAATTAAAATCATTACTAAAGCAAGAGTAATTGTGTTAAGAACAACCATACGCTTTTGGTAAGTATATCGCAGAGCAAAAACAACACCTACAATAATAAGGGCAAAAAAGAAAAGTACACCTGTATGAAAAGGTAATCCAAAACCATTAACAAACATCATTTCGAAAGCTCCTGCAAGACTGGGCAAACCAGGAATAATACCATACATTACAAAAAGCAATATGGCAAACGATGTAAGAATAGCTTTAATAAGTCCGTTGCGAGTAACCTCGTATTTTTTGAAATAATAAACTAAAACAATAGCAGGAATTGTTAACAAGTTAAGCAAATGGACACCTATTGATAGTCCCATTAAATAGGCAATAAGAATAATCCATCGATTAGCAAAAGCTTTATGTGCCTCGTTCTCCCATTTAAGAATAGCCCAAAAAACAATTGCTGTAAAAAACGAACTCATTCCATAAACCTCGGCTTCAACAGCCGAAAACCAAAATGTATCAGAGAAAGTATAAGCTAATGCACCAACAGCACCCGAACCAATAATTGCAATAATTTGCTGCAACGATGGCTTATCTGTAATAACAAACATCTTACGAACTAAGTGAGTTATTGTCCAGAACAAGAAAAGTATTGTAAAAGCACTTGCTAACCCCGACATAAAATTCATTGCCACAGCAGCATTTTGTGGAGTACCTCCAAAAATAGCAAACAAACGTCCTATCATCATAAATAGTGGTGCACCGGGCGGATGACCTACTTCTAACTTAAACGACGAAGCTATAAATTCGCCACAATCCCAAAGGCTCACTGTAGGCTCAAGGGTTAAAGTGTAGGTTATTAAGGCTATTGCAAATACAAGCCACCCAGCAATAATGTTTACTTTTTTGTAATTGTTCATATGTAATAAATTATTTTTTCGCTAATCAACCCGAAAAATACAAAAATGGAATGATATAAACGTTATAAAAACAACGAACAAACCATTGATTAACTATTATTAAGATTTATTGAAGTATTTATTTGTCTTATCTTTGGTGCAAATTACTAATTAATGAAGAACTCAACAGACATTTTTTTTATGAGCGGAACAGGAAATTCGTTTTCTGTAGCTAAAGATATTGCGACAGGATTAGAAAAAAACGGCAATTCAGCATCTGTTCACAACATAGAAAACCTGTTTGACATTAAACTTATTAAACAAGCAAACTCAATAGGAGTAGTATTTCCTACTCACGGATTTACATTACCTTGGATGATTTTTAAATTTCTTATTCTACTACCTCGTGGACGTGGCAGATACGCTTTTACTGTTTGTACTCGCGGGAGCATTAGAATAGGTAAGTTTTTTATGCCTGGACTAGGCGGATCGGCAAATGCTATTTCTGCTTTAATACTATTTTTAAAAGGATACAAGCCAAAAGCATGGAAAGCAATTGACATGCCTTCAAACTGGACTGTGATACACCCTTCGCTAACAAATAAATCGTGTAATTGGATTTACAAACGAGAAAAGAAAAAGATAGATTCCTTTGTTCCTGTAATTTTACAAAGAAAATGGTCTATTATCACTTTAAACAACAGCTACGATTTTCTTCTAGGAGCACTACTTATTAAAATTTCGATTATCTATTTTATTTTCGCTCGATTCTTTTTAACCAAAATGTTTTTTGCCAACGAAAAATGCAACAGTTGCGGATTATGCGAAAAACAATGCCCCGTTGGAGCCATTAAAATGAGAGGTACAAAAAAACCTGTTCCATATTGGAAACTTCGATGCGAAAGTTGTATGCGATGCATATCATTCTGTCCACAAAAAGCAATAGAGTCAGGACACTCATGGGCATTTGTTCTTTATTTAGCCTCAGCTGCTTATGGATTACCTTACTTGTTTGCTAAATATATTATTCCCAATGACACTCACCAATGGTGGTTCTTTTGGCTCTCTATAGAATTAACAATTCCTGGATTAGTAATTGCTTATCATTTATTCCACTACCTAATACGAATAAAAATTTTTAACAAAATATTTTCTTTCACTACATTTACCCGAATATTTAAAAAATACAGACACTCCGAAGTAAAAGTTACAGACTTTAAAAAGGAGCCAAACACAAGAGAATGAGAATTAAAATATTACTAAGTATACTTTTATTGTTTTTATTTAAGAAATCAATTTCGCAATACTATGTTAGTGGAGTTGAGAATCCAAAAATTAAATGGGAACAAATAGAGACTAATAAATTCATTCTTGTTTATCCTATTGATTTTAGAGAAAACGCTCTTAACATATCAACTTATATTGATAATGCATACGACATAATAAATGCCGATATGAATCCAATGCAGGGTAAGTTTGAAATTATTTTCAGAACTCACACTGTACAATCAAACGGAATGGTTGCATGGACACCCAAGCGAGCCGAGTTTTATATCACTCCTTCGGCCGATGGTTACTCGCAACAATGGATTCAACAACTTATTCTACACGAACTTCGACACATAGGACAGTTAAGCCAACTTAACCACGGCATTATTAAAGCTGCTTATCCAATAATTGGACAACAAAACATTGGAGCCGCATCGGCACATTTTCCTAGCTGGGTTTTAGAAGGTGACGCTGTTGTATCTGAAACACAACTATCAGAAACAGGTAGAGGACGTTCGCCAGAGTTCTTCCGCGATTTACGCACCCGACTATTAGCAGGTAAAATGTGGAAATACGATAATGCAAACCTTGGGTCGTTCAACAAACAAACTATCTCGGAATATCAGTTAGGCTATCCAATTATGGCTTATATATATTCTAACTCAACCAAAAGCCCTATTGCAAATGCTTGTGAATATATTAGTAAATACCCATTTAATCCTGTTGCAATAGATGCTGCATTTAGAAAATCGTCAAATACAAGCATCAATAAAGCTTTTAACAACACAACTTCATCGCTAAAACAATTTTGGCAACAATCGGCTGATACATCGGAATGGTATTCGGGTAAAATACTTCATAAATCATCTTCCAAATATCAAAACTATCGATATCCTTGTGTAACTAACAATGGCAACATAATTGCGTTAAAAAGTTCGCCTTGCAAAGCACAAACTTTTGTTATTATCGACAAAAAAGGCAAAGAGAAAGATCTCTTCACTCCTACTCATGGCCAAATTGATAATATAACATATTCAAACAATACAATTGTTTGGAGCGGTTGGATTCCTGGCATAAGCTACGATTATGACGATTATAAAGATCTGTTTTCGTATAATTTAATCACTAAAAAGCATAAGCGCTTAACCTATCGAAAAAATTATCAGGCAGCATCGATAAGTCGAAATGGAAAATATATTGTTGCTGTTTCGTACTCACCAACAGGGTCGTCGCAGCTTCTTGTACTACATCCTATTACTGGACAAATTATTACAAAAACCAATATTCCTTCTGATATAAACATTCAAAAACCTGTTATCTCCGACGACGGAAATTATGTTGCTTGCACATTTGTTGATAACAATGGTAAGGGTATTAAAATTTACAATTTCGACAAGCAACAATGGTCAACAATACTCAATTCGCAGAATAAATACATAAACAGAGTTATTTGGAACGGCGATAATTTAATTTTTGAGGGCGATTATAAAGGTGTCGAAAATTTATACTCAATGAATACCAAAACAAAACAACTAAGCCTAATTAGCAAAGTTATGTTCGGAGCCATTGACCCATGTGTAACATCAGATTCAACCTTGGTTTATGCCGATTATTCGGTCAACGGATTTAGAGTAGCCCAACTAAACATTACGAAACAACCAGTTTCTAATTTTATGACAGACAATAAATACTATCCTTTTACACAAATGCTAGGTAGCAAAAAAACATTTTCATTCGAAAGTACCGACACTACTCAATATATACCAAAGCCATACAGAAAATTACCCCATGCAATAAATGTACATAGCTGGATACCTGTTTATGCCGACATTGACGACTTAAAAGCAGGGCGAACAGCCATTTATCCTGGAGCAACTCTGCTTTCTCAAAATTTAATGAGCAATACAATATTAACAGGTACTGCATACTACAAAGACAACGACTTTTGGTCGAATTTAGAACTAACATACAACGGATGGGCTATTAAAATTGGTGCATCGTACAACTATGGCGACCACAGACTACTTTATAATAAAAATGAATTATACTACTACGGTAAAAAACACGAAGCTAAGTTGTCGTTTACGCTACCTGTAAACTTAACCGATGGTAATCGTTACCGACTATTTAAACCATACCTATATTTATCGTACGACAATACTAAGTTTGTTGAAAGATATAGCAACACATTAAAAACTGGACTACTTGATTATAACTTAGGATTTATATATTCCGACTCAAAAGCAACTGCTAAGGCCGATATTACTCCTAGACGCGGTAAATTTCTGAATGTTGGGTTAATAGGCTCTGCTAACACTTCAACTTTTGGTAAAACATTTTATGCAAAAGCTGGTGTGTATACACCTGGATTAATGCAAAACCATAGCATTCTGCTGCAGACGGGTTACTTAAGTCAAAAATCAGATTACTATTACCATACCAGTGTTCTTCCAGTGGTTCGCGGCGAATTAGCTTCGAAATTTGCACTACAGGAAATGGTAACTGCTTCATTTGATTACACCTTACCAATTTGCCATCCCGATTTAAATATTTTAGGGCTTATTTATATAAAACGAATTCGCGCCGACCTTTTTTACGACTGGGCTTACACATACAATTGGAAAGAGACAAGAATCTTAAACTCTACTGGTGTTGAGCTAAATATGGATTTTTTAGCTTTCAGAACTAAAGTTCCAATAAATTTAGGAATAAGAACAGGATACTTACTAAATAGCAACCAACCTTTCACCGAATTGCTTTACGGTTTTAAATTTGATGCCCTATAAAATTACTTGCTGCTTTAATAGTGCCAAAAGAATTTTACACTATATAATTCTGAAAAGAATCTAAGAAGTGTCATACTGAGAGGAGTAGGAAAAAACCTAACTTCTCCACTCCGCTCAACGTGACAACTAAATAGCTAAAAAACTATTTTCAAACACTAAGATTATCTTAATAAATATTTACTATTCCACAGTAACTGAAATAGTAGGCAGTTCCATATGCCAGCTTGTAGGATTATCAGGATCTAAATCACCGAAACCAAATGCTCCATCGTTATCTTTATCTTCAAACTTCCAACATCCACTAACATTAAGATCTAAAATAATTGTAGCGCCTTCTTTAGCGCTTAAATCAAATTCAGCCTTAACAGAATATACTGGTTGTGATACCGAAGCCCAAAAATCGAGACCTCCAAATGGTCCAAAATTCTCTCCCGATTTACCAGCAAAATCGTACCACGATGTTCCATCGCCATTATATGTATAAGCAGAGGTACGCGGAGTAACAGGATCCATATTAGGCTCTTGTCCTTCACCAAGTAACCAACCTATCTCTTGACCTGCTTCGTTTATCTGGGTCATATCGCCTGGCTGATGCAAACCTTGTTCTGTCTGTGCATCGTCTGACATATATATTCTAAAATTACGACGCTCTATACCATTTCTTGCAGTAGAGATTCCAATATTCATTTGCAAATAATATACTTCAAGTTCAATAGTATGGTAATCACCTTCGGGAATTCCTGCATCTTGCAAAAGAGAGTGAACAGTAGCCTCGTCGGTAAAATTAAAAACAGGCGAATCGCTCAACTTTTCGTTATTAAAAAGATAAACATCTTCGGTTCCTTCGGCACCTAATAATTTTACACTCTTAAGGGCAACGTAATAACTATCTGGAGTCTCACTTGAAAGCTCAGTTCTACTAACAGAAGATTTATTTACAGCACTATTATCAAAAGTTACTTGTAACTTAACATCGGCAATACTACCACTATTATTATCTTTTTCACATCCAAAAAGAAAAGCGAGCATTAGTACCAAAATGGGTATTAAAAAACGATTTTTCATAATAATTGATTTTTTGCGTTAATATTTAGCCGTTTATTTAAAAAAAAGATTACTTCATCTTTTTAGCAAAATCTAACTGTTGCTTTAGCTTTTTAAGCTCCTTACGCATACCACTAATAATTATTGGAGAGTCGCTTATTTGGATCTTCAGAACATCTTCACCCAAATTAACAGCTCTTATAAAACGATTTTTTTTCTGATATATAATAGAACTATTTTGACAAGATATTTCTTCGAAACCACAATTAGTTATAACACTATCTATCCATTCTTTATTATCTTCCCAACTACCATTTATGTAAAACTTAATCTTACCAAACCCTAAAAAAGGATAAATAAGTGCAAATCCAAGAATAATTAATAACTGAGGGGTCTGCAATCTGTTTTTTAGGTAATCTAAGAAACTAATACCTAAGTCAGAGTCTGCAAAAAAATACATTCCAACTACAAACAACAAAAAATAAGCTACTACAAATAGCATCAAGAACTTAAAGAATCTATTTAAAAAAATCATAGTTAGAATTATTTAGTAATTAGTATAAATGATAGTCGTAAAGTTACAATTACCTATCAAAAAAGTAAAAAAAAAGAGGTTAAAAGAATAGCCTCGGTTTCGATTAAGTATCTTTGGGGGTTGTTTTATTACATAAAATATGAAAATTGAAACAGATTTTTTGGTCTTAGGTTCGGGAATAGCAGGGTTAAGCTACGCCTTAAAAGTTGCTGACTATGGTAAAGTAATCATAGTATCGAAAAACGATATTCACGAAACTAACACCAATTATGCACAAGGCGGAATAGCCTCGGTAACAGCCCAAACAGATAACTTCGAAAAACATATAAACGATACTATTATTGCAGGGTCGGGTGTTAATAACCCTGAAGTTGTGCGCATGGTTGTTGAAAGTGGCCCAGCACAAATTAAGCAATTAATTGATTGGGGTGTTAACTTCGATATTGAAGACGATGGTTCGTATAGCCTTGCTCGCGAAGGGGGGCACAGCGAAGGTAGAATTCTTCACTGTAAAGATTATACAGGTAAAGAAATTCAACAAACACTTATCGACAGGGTTAAAGAAAATCCAAACATTACAATTCTCGAAAGTCACTTTGCAATAGATATTTTAACCCAACACCATTTGGGAAAAGTTATCAAACGAAACACTCCAAATATTGAATGTTTTGGCGCTTATGTTATTGATTTAGACAGCAGAACTATTCTTACAATTTTAGCCAAGCGAACAATGATTGCCACTGGTGGAATTGGTAGTATTTATCAAACAACAACCAATCCAACTGTTGCTACAGGCGATGGTATTGCAATGGTTTATCGTGCTAAAGGACAAATAGAGAACATGGAATTTATGCAGTTCCATCCCACTTCGTTATACGATCCAAACACACGACCATCATTTTTAATTTCGGAGGCTATGCGTGGTTATGGAGCTGTTTTAAAAAATCGCTATATGGAAGAGTTTATGCACAAATACGACGACAGGCTTAGCCTTGCTCCTCGCGATATTGTTGCACGAGCAATCGACCACGAATTAAAAGCTAAAGGACACGATTTTGTTTATTTAGATGTTACTCATAAAGATGCCGAAGAGACAAAAAAACGATTCCCTAACATATATAAGCGGTGTCTAGAAAAAGGTATCGATATTACTAAAGATTTAATTCCCGTTGTGCCTGCTGCTCACTACGCTTGTGGTGGAATAAAGGTTGATATTAATGGTCAAAGCACCATTAAAAATCTGTTTGCTGCAGGAGAAGTTGCCAGCACAGGGCTGCATGGAGCAAACCGCCTTGCTTCGAATTCGCTTTTAGAAGGCATTGTTTATGCCGACAGAGCTGCAAAACACAGTATTAATAATATTGAGCAAGATAAGGTTTGTGAAAATATTCCTGATTGGGATAAATCGGGAACATCGTGGCCCGAAGAACGCGTTCTTATTACCCAATCGTACAAAGAGCTTCAAATGATTTTAAACTCGTACGTTGGAATTGTTCGCAGTAATCTTAGGTTAGAACGAGCTTTGCGTCGTATGGAGATAATTTATCAGGAAACTGAAGAGCTGTATAAAAAATCTATTCTATCGAAAAAGCTTTGCGAACTTCGAAATATGATTAACGTTGGCTTTTTAATTATAAAAATGGCTCAAAAACGAAAAGAGAGTTGCGGTTTGCATTATTCATTAGATTATCCTGAAAAACGTAATGACAAAAAAAAGAGCCAATAGGCTCTTTTTTTTATATCATCGACGGGTTTATACACAACACCGGAATTTTAAATTCGTTAGCTATTATATGTTGCTCTTGTGCTCCCCAGATATAATCGCTTAAGTCGATATTCTTTGTTATCATAATAAATATAAGATCCGATTTAAGATCTTTTGCCTGAAAAATTAATTCCTTATAAAAATGTTTTGTTTTAGGTACTAAATGTACTTCGTAAGGCACACTATGAATGTCAAAATACTTTTCACAAAAAGCTAAATTATTATCAACCTTATGCCTAATTGCAGAATCTGTTTCCTGTTGTATTACAATATTTATTTTTGAACCATAAATACCATTAAGCTCGCTGGCCCATACTAGCATTTCTTTAATCTCGTCTCGGTAGTCAATAGGAAAAACTATCTCTTTAAACAAATTAGTGGTTTCAGGAGCTTGCTGAACTACTATAAACGGAACATTTGATCCTTCAATTACTTTAAGAGCATTGCTACCTAAAAATTTTTGCATCCCAACAATACCATGAGTTCCCATAACTACTAATGAGGCTTCTACTTCTGTAGCATAATCGGATATAGCATCAAATAAACTACCTTCTAAAATCTTAACCTTTACATCAACAGAATACTCTTTTTTTATTCTTACTGTATCCTTTTTCAATAACTCCATAACATCGTCGGGGTTCTCTTTTTCCTTCGATAAAAGAATACCTCCCTTTACTAAAACATGAACAAGTTCAAATTCCGACTTATCTTTGGAAGACATTGCAAAAGCATATTTTAAAGCATTTTCGGGAACCTCGGTAAAATCCCAAGGTATAATAATTCTTTTTAGTTTTTGTCGTTCCATAATCTTATAAATTACTGAGTTTGTAAGTTATAGAAAAAACAATAATAAATCCATTACGCAATAAATTAAAAAACCTCTCGAAAAAAGGGTCTCCAAAGAAAAAAACAACAAAGAATTACTAGGTAAAAAAGTTGATATTACTGTAACCAAAAACATAAATAATAGCTTATAGTATAGCCAAAATAATAAACTCAATTATTCTACAACCGAATATAAAACAAACCTTTTTTTACGGAATGGTTGTAGAACTACATCTAGAGTCATTTTACATTGTAAAATTAGGGAATGCTCACCATTACATGTCAGTACAAACAAAAAAAAGCTGCACTTTTTAGAGTATAAAACCTAAAAGTGCAACTTTACATTTAATTTCTAAAACCGAAAGTTTTTAAATAACCTTTAAAATAAAACTCAATAATTTAGAAACAAAGCTGAATTCCCGACGAAAAAGGAAATAACTCTGGACCTCTATCATTTTCAAAAAGTGGTACTAAATCAAGTTTCATATATAACGACCAATCGTTCCAACCAAGTTGTGAATAAAGCGATGCTTTAAACTTATTAGTATAAAAGTTGCTACGATTTTTTACTTTATTTTTGTTTCCATCGCCAAGAGGAGGATTAACAGAATAAACTGTTTTTGTATGCGAACCTATTCGCATTGATCCTATAACACCAGCATTCATAAACCATTCGCTTCCTGCCAATTTTCCGTTTACTTCAAGCAATAATGGAATATCAAGATATGTAAGTGTTAATTTACTCTTCTTTACACTAATGCCTGGCTGAAGATACTGAGGATCGAGAACTGTTTCCCCATCGAGCTTTCTAATGCTCTTACCATCTTCGAAACGATAATTATTTACCGACATACCAAGTCCTGTAATAATACCAAAGTGGTTAGTTATTTTATGACTTGTCTGAAATAAGTTTAATCTAAACTCTATCGACTTTTCTACTCTTAACGACATAAAATGATCGTTATCTACAAAATTAAAGTCTGAGCTATTATCGAAATAATTATTGAAGCCTAAACTTATTCCAGCATAGTGACCTCTAAATCGATTCCAATCTTTTACATCTTTACCAACCGAAAAAGAAAACTTCGAATTACTACTTTTTAATGATCTGTTAATACAATATCTTTTCGATCCGAATCTAAACGAAAGAGTATCTCTACTTTTGTCTAACTTATTTAAACTATCGTTCTCTAATTTCTCTAATTTTTTTAATCTTTTGAACTCCGAATCTTCATCTTGTCCAAACGATACTGCCGAAACAAACAGCAGAATAAAAATAATTTTCAATGCTTTCATAATATCTATTTTTTCATGATTTTACTTTATTCAACCTCTTTTTATCATTAATCAGTTTATAAGACGATTTAAAATTTAAGAAGTTGCATCAACAAATGATTTTTGTAAATTTAATAGAATCCATTTTGATTACTAATGTTTTACAAAAAAACAATTATTACATTTCATTTAAAAGCTATTAATATTTTAAGCTCGTAAATGTTATTGTAAGTGCATTAGTGGGCATAAATAGCAAAATAGCGATATAGTAATATTGCGAAATAGTAAGCTAAGCATTTGCATTGTAAACAGCACACCACATAAACCTTGGCCTATTAATGCCCAAGCGTTTAAAAACTTTTCATAAAAAAAATAGCCCGCATTATTTGGAGGCTATTTTGCAATATAACATACTGTTTTAGTTTTTCGATGGTAAATCCTCTGTTTTGCGGCTGCCACGTTGCTTTGCTAATGTTTGGTTTCTGTCTATTATTGTTTGCAAACCATCTTTTAACTTAAGCCAAGGCTCTGTTGCAACAACCAAACAATTTACGTTAATAAGCGCCCAAATATTATTAATAGTATCTTTAAGTTTCCTCCACTCCTCGTCCGACTTTAATTTCGATTGATTTGAAATAAAAGTATCGCGTGTAGCTATTCCTGCTGTTAAGTTATTAATCGATTCTCTAACCCTGTCAAAATAAGGCTCGGTACCAATAGCTATCGATGCTTGCTTAAGCTCGGGCACTCTATCTTTTTCGTCAAGTAAATTCTCTACTCTACTCTGTTGCTTAGTATAGCCATAGCTTTCAAGCGACCAGCCCTCTTTGTAAATTAGGTTCAGTAATAAACTTGCGTGATTAGCTACTGTAGCATCGTTAGAGTAGCTTTTACTTTTAATAAAATATTTTGTGCTTCGAAATTCGTTGTTAAAAATTTCGTCGAGCCCAACAATATTATCCGACAAAGTAATTGTATTACTCTTATGCATAGCCTCGTTTAAGTTTAATACCAAGCTGTTTGCTGTTGTCGATAAACTTTTTAAACTAGCATCGTCAATAGCCGATTCGGCTATTCGTGCCATAAACTGAGTGGCAAATGTGTATGCCAAATCCAAAGTAAAATCTCTTGTTTTAATAGATTCCATAATTTGAATAATTTAGTAGTTAATTAATAGAATATATAACCTCGTTTTTTTAGGCTATTAAAAATAAATAAAATATAACAATCTACAAATCAGATCCACAAAAAAAAATCACCATCTACGTTAAAGAGTACGCCGTATGGTAGTTTTTTCCCCCTTAAACACTAGGGTTTGTAGCAAATTATTTTTTTTTACTGTCGATTACACCGAATTTGGGTGTCTGGAAAATTTTAGGGTGCCCGCTGCAATGTTTTTGGGTGGCTGGTAAATTTTAGGAAGCCACCTGCAATGTTTTTGGGTGCCTAGCAAATTTTAGGATGCCAACTGCAATGTTTTTGGGTGCCTGGTAAATTTTAGGATGCCAACTGCAATGTTTTTGGGTGGCTGGTAAATTTTAGGATGGCTCTTGCAATGTTTTTGGGTGGCTGGCAAATTTTAGGATGCCCGCTGCAATGTTTTTGGGTGCCTGGTAAATTTTAGGATGCCTCCTGCAATGTTTTTGGGTGCCTGGAAAATTTTAGGATGCCAACTGCAATGTTTTTGGGTGCCTGGTAAATTTTAGGATGCCTCCTGCAATGTTTTTAGGTGCCTGGCAAATTTTAGGATGCTTCTTGCAATGTTTTTGGGTGTTTGCAACTGTGGCGGTATGGTTAGTAAGGGATTGCGGGCTTCAAACTTATCAAGTTACCACCCAAATTTGATGCGGGAGATACAATTCGAAAACCTCTGAAACCCTTATGCACTATACACATTATTGTGCATTCGTGCTTTATTATTTTTTCAACTTTTTCAATCTGTTTTTTAATCTTTCCTTTTCTTCTTCATCCTCAATGTTTCTTGTAAAGAAATCAGACATAAATGAATTAAAATATGCATCAAACTTGCTTAAAAAACTATTAGCTTGATTTGTGATATCTTCATCTGAATAATCCGTTAAAGGTCTTAATGCAAGATAAATTCGCCATATCAAAGGAAAGTTATTCTCTTTAAAACCTTTCTCGTATAACCTCTCAATTTCTTTAGGTATGGAAAAGAAGCATTTTTGAATAGACTGTACTATTGGCTCAATTATCCCTTCATGTCCACTTACGATATGCCCAATTCCTTCCCAATCATAACTTTCATAGGATTTCATATTTTGAATTGAACTTACATCTGCTCTTCTAATAAAGTTTTCATTCGATGCCACCGTATCAAGTAAATGTAAGTGAAAAGCATACGTAGAATATTCTTCATTATCCACTAGACCTAAAGGATATCCAGCTATTTGTGACAATATTGCAAATGGCATAAAGTCTGCAATAAAACCTCCGTCCTCCATATCATCTTCAAAATTCATTTGAATATAACCTACCCCTTCCACATACATTAAAGTCTTTGTTCCTTTACCAATTTCTTCATAATGGGGTGGTATTTTAAGAAGTTCTTGAACTAATTCAGAAAAAAGAGCAATATGTTTCTCATTACCAAAATTCATTAGAACACCAGTGGCAACGATATCGCAATATGGAATTGGAGTAACCAACTCAATCAACTTATTACAAATCTCCTTATAATCAGAAGTTTCTTTTTCTATAATATTTGTTATTGCTGCAATAGAATGAAAGGCAATTAATTCTGGAATTTTCGGAAGAATAACTACTAGACCATTTCGTAATTCTCTAATTACAATAGAAGAAGACTTAATTAATGCATCTAAATCATCTGTAAAGAATTTTTTAAATGTTTCAATTTTAATTGCACCTGTTCCAGAAGCAATAATATTCAAGTCAATATCATCTTTTCTTAACTTTGACTCAGCAATAAAACAGACAACAATCTTTTTATATAACGTATGAACCTTTGATGTATAGTGATTATTACTAGCAAATGATTTTAAATAATTAAAATCAGGAACAGCTAGAATTTTTACATACTCTTCCTCAGGTATGTCCTTATGGAAAATGCTTACTAAATGCCTAAGAACTCTTGGTTGTCTATATTCTTGAGTAAAATGACCACCATGTTCTATTGCTACTCTAAAGTTTTCATACATATGATTTACTGAAGCATAGTATTCTTTGTCAGTAAACTCATCCAACTGTAGTATTTTGCTTTGATTTCCAATAATAGTTTTATATCTCCTATTTTCTATAAAAGCTATTTTTTTAAAATTAAATTCATCAATTGTATATAAAGTGTGCTGATTTGTACCTGAGAAAATATCAATTAGCTCGATAATCTCATTTTTAATTTCATCTGGAACTTCATTGTTGAAATTATCTAATAAGAGATAGAATTTTGCTTCTGTATTATTGCTTAGTGAATTTATTAACCACTCCCTAATTTTATCTTTCGTTATTGAAACTTTTGTGTTTTTTGAAAAATGATTAGCTAATTGCTGTAATACTGAGTAGTTATGGTCGTAACAATCAATGTATAGGAGAAAATTATTTTCTGAATTTAGTTTTTTGAAATATTGATATAGCAAACTAGTTTTACCACTAAACGAATGACCAACTATTCCTACTAATGAATTTGAATCTGTAAAAAGTTTTTCTATATCTTCCAACAACTCGCGTTCAATTTGAAACTTAGAACATATTGGCTTATTAAAGTCATCAATTCTACCTGTTTGTAACTCAAACTTATCCTCAGAAATTTGATTAATTATTTTAGAAAAGATACTATTGTCATTATTTAGTAAGGTATTTACAGCTTCTTTAAAATCATTTAAAGCTAATTTAAAAGAGCTTTCCGTGATTTTCTCAATAAGAGAAACATCAACTTCATTACAGTCTAAATTCTCTTTTGTGTATGTATTGTAAAATTGATTTTCAGTTCCATTTGAAATTAATGTAATTGGAGGCATTGGATTAATTAGTCTTGCATAAGATAAACCTTGTTCTTTGTCATTTGATGTTAATGCTAATCCTGCTCTTTTTAATTCAAGTAACATTACATTTTTATCATCTATTGTAAGAAGTATATCCAATATTGCTCGTGATGCATATTTAGATGGGTCTTTTAAATCAACTAATACATTATGATGCCCAAAATGTATGCTAAAAGATTTTTGATGCTGCACATTAACATCATTGAATGTTGGAAAAATCTGCTTGAGAATTCCATCAATTCTAGCTTCTATTGTTGATTCATTCAATTTATCACTCATCTTGTAGTTTGTTTAATATAGGTAGCTTCTTGCATGATGCCCAACATATTATATGTGCACCAGTGCACATATTTTTCATTTATGCGCTTCACTATTTAGTTTTAAGGCTCCAAATGTACCAAACAGTATAAAATAAACATTCAGTATTTATACGGAAAGGTTAAATAAATGCAATATGTTATTAAGCTGGTTTTAATAACACTATGTAGCTTTTGTGTGTTACAAGGGCAACAAATTTTGAATAAACAGGGTTGCTACAGTTGGTTATGGCGTGTAGTTTTGTAAGGGGTATTTAGTGGGTAAATATTTCAACTTCTACATAAAATAATAAAGGCAGGGTAATTTAAAATTGGGGTTGCAGGGTGCTACCCATTTTATAACAAAACTCGCCCGCTTTATAATATGGCGGTGGAGTCTGTTTTATTTAATAATTAGCTAATTATAAAATTTAAGAAGTTGCATCTACAAATGATTTTTGTAAATTTAATAGAATCCATTTTGATTACTAATATTTTACAATGAAAACAATTAAAACTATAACTAGAGGTCTTCTAATTTTTCTGCTTTTGTCTCTTTCAACATTTGCCAATGCTCAAAAGCAATCAGTAATTATAAGAACCAATAACAACATATTTAACTTTGTAATTAATAATAAAGAAAGTCTCTTTAAAGAAAATCCAACTATTTTTTGCGGAGTAAATATTTCAGAAAAGCCTAGTAACAATCAATCAAACAGCAGTACAAAAGCAATTAACATTAAACAATTTGAAGCATATACAGCAATATCACTATTGCTAATTTTTGTTGCTATAGTAATAATGCTTTTAATAAAAATTAATAGAATAAGTAATTCCAAAAAAGAGTTAACAAAAAAATCAGAGGAATCGTTCTTTGAGATTGTAGAACAAGTACAAGAAGCTATTCTTATTATTAATAATGGACTTATATCATATGCAAACAATAGGTTTTGCAAACTAACAGGTTATTCTACAAACGAACTAATTGGCAACGATTTTATTAAATTTATCGACCCCGAAAATGCTAATACTATTACCAGCGAAGAATTATTAAATAACAATAATGAATTAGAGATTAATATAATTCATAAGTCAAGAAAAACACTTCATGTATTAATCACAACAGGTATTGTTACTTATAAAGAAAAATCATCTGTTTTTATATTTATAAAGGATATTACAAACTACTACAAAACTCTAAAACAATTAGAAGAATTAAAAGAGCGTTACAAAAGCATTTTCGACAACAGCATTTCACCCTCATTACTATTAGAGGGCCAAACAATAATTGATTGCAACAATGCAGCAGTTAAAATTTTCAATACCAAAAACAAAGAGGAGGTTATAGGAAAAACAGCTGCTTTTTTCTCTCCCAAATATCAAGCAAATGGAAAACGATCAGACGCACGTGCTCAAGAAAAAATAAACAAAGCTTTAGAAAGAGGATCTATATCATTCAAATGGAACCACAAAGATAAATATGAGAACATCATTACCGCAAAAGTATCGTTATCCTCTATAAAACTATCGGGGAAAGAATATTTATTTGCATCATTAGAAAACCACTCTGAAGAATCAACACTAAAAGAAGCCTTATCAGTATGCCGCATAAAAAACAATGCAATATTAAATAATATAGAAGAACCTGTACTAATAGCAAATGAGTATACAATAATAGATTGTAATAATGCAGCAATAAACTTCTTTAAAGCAAATCAGAAAACAGATATTGTAGGTAAAACCACTCTCGATCTATCACCAGAAACTCAACTTAACAACCTCTCTTCTAAAGAAATGGCCGACAGTATTAAATTCTTTTTTGACAGTAATGGAAAAACCAATTTTGAATGGCTACATGAAACATTTGAAGGAGATATGATATATTGCGATGTACATCTATCATTAGTAGATTTTAAAAATGACGAAAATATAATGTTGTGCTTCATTAAAGAGATATCCGATAAATAATTATAAGATACTTACTGCCTCAATAGTAGTTGAATAGATTAATTTGGAGCAATGATGAAATATTTTATTAACTTCGCACAACTAATTTCTTACATACAGAAATGGATATTTTTAATTTGCTGAAGAGCCGAAACTACAGCTTTTCTCAGGCTTTTAACGAGTTAGCCGAGAAATATAATGCCATTAATATGGCTCAAGAGTATAACGATTTTCCGTGTAATATACATCTACAGGAATCGTTACTTGATGTTGTTAAGAATAATACTCATAAACAAGCCCCTGTACACGGTGTAATGGAATTGCGCCAAGCAATTTCTAAACTTTACAAAAAAGAATATAACGTTGAGTATTCACCAGAAACCGAGGTCACAATCTCGTCGGGAGCTATTCAGGCAATATATACAACCATTACTTCGCTAATAAAAGAAGGCGACGAAGTACTTCTTTTTGAACCAACTTATGGTTACTATGTTCGTGCTATTGAAGAGCGTGGAGGACGTCCAATATTTGTCAAACTTGAATATCCAGACTTTAAAATTGAGTGGGAAAACGTTCGCAAACGAATTACTGCACAAACAAAAATGATAATAATTAACACCCCTCATAATCCGAGTGGCACTTTATTATCATCCGACGATTTAGTTAGTCTTCAACGAATTATAAACGGAACAAACATAGTAATACTAAGCGACGAGGTATATCGTAACTTTATTTTCGATACAAAAAAACACACTGTACCTTCACAGTTTGATATTCTTCGCGAAAACAGCATAATAATATCATCCTTAGGACGTAGTTATAATGTTAGTGGCTGGAAAGTAGGATATGTTTTAGCTAATGCTAAATATAGCAACATATACAGAAACACTCAGTTTTATCAGCAATCGTCGGTAAACACACCAATGCAATATACTTTTGCAAATTTTATAAACAACAACATTTTAACAGACAATTGCGAAAATAACAGTATCTACAAATCTAAAAGAGACTTGTTTTTGGAAGGCTTAAAAGATACCAAATTTAAAGCTATTCCAACTAAAGGAACATATTTTCAACTTGTTGACTTTTCGGAAGTATCAGACGAAAGCGAATACGAATTTGCAATACGATTGGCAAAAGAATATAATGTATTAGCAATGCCACTTTCTGTTTTTTACCACGATACAGTAGACAATAAGATACTTAGATTTAATTTCGCATTAGACGACGACAAATTAATGCGGGCAATAGAAAGTCTAAAAAAAGTAAAATAGAATATTAAACTATTGCACGGCTCAATAGATTGCTTATCTTTAAAATGCAATTAAACCGAGCATTATGGCAATAATAAACTCTCTAGTAAATTGGTTCAATATTAAACGACGAAATGATATTGAACTTTTCAAAAAACACCCATTCCAAGTGCAGCAAGAGCTGTGCTTGAACCTTGTTAAAAAAGCTAAAGATACATTTTGGGGTCAGACTTATAATTATAACTCTATTAAAAGTGTTAGCGATTTTCAAAGAGCTGTTCCTATAAGTTCATACGAATCGTTATGCCCATATATCGATAGATTAATAAAAGGCGAGCAAAATATTTTATGGCCATCGGAGGTTAAATGGTTTGCAAAATCGTCGGGAACAACAAACGATAAAAGTAAATTTATTCCCGTGTCAAAAGAGGCTCTCGAAGAGTGTCACTTCCGTGGAGGAAAAGATGTTATTGCATTCTACACAAATAATTACCCCGATAATAATCTGTTTAAAGGCAAGAGCCTAACTCTAGGAGGGAGCCATCAGGTTAATAAGTTTAACATGGATTCGTATTATGGCGACTTATCGGCCATATTAATAGAAAACATCCCTTTCTGGGCCGATTTTCTTCGCACCCCAAGCCAAAAAATTGCTCTTATACCAAAGTGGGAAGAAAAATTAGATCAGCTAACAAAAGCCACTATTAACGAAAATGTTGTTAGTTTGGCTGGAGTTCCTTCGTGGAACTTAGTAATGATTAAGCACATTTTAGAATATACTGGGAAAAACAATTTGTTAGAAGTATGGCCTAACCTAGAGCTATTTATTCACGGCGGAATAAATTTCACCCCTTATCGCGATCAGTTTACCAAAGTAATTCCTTCGGAAAAAATGAATTACATGGAGACATATAACGCATCGGAAGGATTCTTTGCAATACAAGATAATCCTGAATCAGACGATTTATTACTAATGCTCGATTACGGAATTTTTTACGAATTTATTCCTGTTACCGAATTAGACTCACCAAATAAAAATGTATATCATATTGGCGAAGTACAAAAAGGAATTAATTACGCAATGGTAATCTCTACAAATGCGGGATTATGGCGTTACTTAATTGGCGATACAGTAATTTTCACATCGCTCTACCCTCATAAAATAAAAATATCGGGTCGTACAAAACATTTTATAAATGCCTTCGGCGAAGAGTTAATGATTGATAATGCCGAACGAGCATTAGATAAAGCCTGCAACAAAACAGGAGCCGAAATTTCGGAATATACTGCAGCACCAGTTTATATGACCAATAAATCGAAAGGATGCCATCAGTGGTTAATTGAGTTCCAAAAAAAACCTATTAGTATTGGACGATTTATGGATATATTCGATAATGCACTAAAATCGTTAAATTCCGATTACGAGGCCAAACGATACAATAATATTACCCTTGACACTCCTCAGATTATTGTCGCCAATAAGGGTCTTTTTTACAATTGGATGAAAACAAAAGGAAAACTTGGCGGACAAAATAAAGTTCCTCGATTATCGAACCAACGAAACTACATCGACGAACTTATTGAATTAAACAACTCAATGCTCGACAAGGATATCACTGCATGAAAAAGATATTAACATTACTTCTTTTTGTCACAATGCTTTTCAGTTATAAAGCATATTCACAATCAACTTTTCTAGGAGCCGACAAACTAGGTTTTTTTTATTATTACCAGAATAATGAAATAATAAAGCTCGATTCTACTAGAGAAAAGCATTCATCTTTTTCCGATATATTTCTTGATAAGAACATACAAATAGATCTCCTTAATCCATTACAACCTGTAATACTGAGCACAAATAGTCGATCGATAATTTGGCTCGATAAATACCTTTCGAAAATTGCCGAGTTAAGTTTCGATAATATTAATGTTGATAACCCTGTATCATTTTGCATTTCTATTGAAACAGGCTTTTGGATTATTGGCGACGATTACTTCTCTCTTTATAGAGTAAACAAAGACGGAAGCGTAAAATTCTCAACCACCCTACCCGACTATTTTCAAAATAAATGCGACGAAAAAACACCAATAATAATAAAAGAACACAACAACAGAGTCTATATTTATAATAAAAACTCGGGTCTTCTCACTTACGATATTTTTGGTTATTTCTTATTCTTTTGGCCTACCATTAACGGCGATTCTATTGCTTTCACTAATTCCACGATAGCCATTATTCAACCCCAACAAATAGAGATATACAATATCATAACGCAAGAAAAAACAACAGTTAACCGCCCAAAACAAGCAAAAGATATCTTTGCTTTCAAAGAGAAGCTAGCTTATTTTGATTTAATGTATAAGATTCATTTTTTAGACTAATAGCTCTGATAATTTTTATATTTTAGCAAAAAAATATAAAATATGCACATTGCTATAGCAGGAAACATAGGGTCGGGAAAAACGACTCTAACAAAGAAACTTGCCAACTACTACTCGTGGCAACCTCATTACGAAGACGTTGATAACAACCCTTATCTGAACGACTTTTACGAAGACATGAAACGATGGTCTTTTAATCTTCAGATTTACTTTTTAAACAGCAGGTTCAATCAGGTTTTAGACATCCAAAAATCAGGAACTACAATAATTCAAGATCGTACAATATACGAAGACGCTAAAATATTCGCTCCAAATCTTTTCGATATGGGCCTTATGCCAAAACGCGATTTCGACAATTATGAATCGTTGTTTACCCTTATGTCGTCGGTAGTAAATCCTCCAGATTTGCTTATCTACCTTAAGGCATCGGTTCCAACTTTGGTTAATCAAATATCAAAAAGAGGACGCGAATACGAGAACTCAATTCGTATTGATTATCTTAAAAAACTGAACGACCGCTACGACGAATGGATAAATTCCTACACAATGGGGAAACTATTAGTTGTAAATGTCGACAACCTTAACTTTGCCGACAAGCAAGAAGATTTTGGCGAAATAATTGACAAAATTGATGTTGAACTTAATGGATTATTTTAATAACAATAATCAAAATTCAATATGTTTATAAATACACAAATCTTTATCTGTTACTGGTAAAGATTTGTGTGTTTATAATATTTAACAATCGTAACTTATAAATTGATATTAATAATGAAAAGAATCTATTTTCTAATAAGTGTCGTTGCTATTTTAGCATCGTGTAATTCAAAAACAGAAATGAGTACAACAAATCCATTATTGCAAGATTTTTCGAACAATTATCAAGCAGCTCCTTTTGATAAAATCAAAACAGAGAATTTTGTTCCTGCTTTTAAAACTTTAATTGAAGAGTCTGAAAACAAAATCAATGCAATTGCTAATTGCAGCGAAACTCCAACTTTTGATAATACAATTATAGCTCTTGAAGAATCGTCGATGAAACTAAACAGAGTTTCTAGTATTTTTTACAACCTAAACTCTGCCGAGACTAATTCTGAAATGCAGAAAGCAGCTCAGATTATCAGCCCATTGCTTACCGAACACGAAAGTAAAACAACTTTAAATGTTGCTCTTTTCGAAAGAATAAAAGCACTCTATAATGACATGGATAACCAGAATTATAGCGCCGAGCAAATTACGGTAATCACAAACTATTATAAAGATTTTGTTCGTAATGGAGCTAACTTATCAGAAACAGACAAAAAACATTTTGTTGAGATCAAAAAAGAACTTTCGTCTCTTTCACTTACTTTCGACGACAATCTTCTTCATGAAACAAACGCCTTCTCGTTAAATATAACTGACGAAAAAGATCTAGCAGGGCTACCTCAATATGTCATTAATGCAGCTAAAGAAGAGGCAGACAATCAGAATAAAGAGGGATGGATTTTCACTTTAAACTATCCTAGTTACGTTCCGTTTATGCAATATTCGGCAAATCGCGAGTTACGAGAGAAAATGTTTAAAGCATATACATCACGTGCCAACCATAACGACAAATATGACAATAAAGCAAACGTTGTTAAGATTGCTAATCTTCGTCTAGAGCTTGCAAATATTTTGGGCTATAAAACTTATGCCGACTATGCACTTGAAGAGCGCATGGCTCTTACTCCAGAAAAAGTAAACAACTTCATTAAAAATCTTCACAACGCCTCGCGCCCATTCGCAGAAAAAGAGATTGCAGAAGTTGCTACACTAGCTAAAAAAGAAGGATTTACAGGCGAACTACAACGTTGGGACTTTTCGTACTATTCGGAGAAATTAAAAGCCGAAAAATACGGGTTTAACGAAGAGATGGTAAAACCATATTTCGAACTTGAAAAAGTTTCAAAAGGTATTTTCGACCTATCGAATATGCTTTACGGAATTACATTTAAAGAAGTAACAAACATTCCTACATACAATAAAGATGTAAAAACTTTCGAAGTATACTCAAGCGACAATAAATTTATATCGTTACTGTACATGGACTTCTTCCCACGCGAGAGCAAACAAGGTGGAGCCTGGATGACAGAATACTGTTCGCAAAGCAACATCAATGGCAAAAGCATACGACCACACGTTTCAATTGTATGTAACTTCACAAAACCAACTCAAGATACTCCATCACTTTTAACATTTAGCGAGGTTACAACATTCTTACACGAATTTGGTCACGCACTTCACGGAATGCTTACTCAGTGTACCTACCCATCGGTTTCGGGAACAAGTGTATATCGCGATTTTGTTGAGTTACCATCGCAAATAATGGAAAACTTTGCAGTTAAAAAAGAGTGGTTGGATATGTTTGCCGTTCATTATAAAACTGGCGAAAAGATTCCTCAAGATCTTATCGAGAAAATTATTAAAGCACAAAATTTCCAAGCTGGATATTCTCAAGAACGCCAATTAAGCTTTGGAATGAACGATATGTCGTGGCACTCAATTAACAAACCTTTTAACGGCGATGTAGTTGAATTCGAGAAAAAAGCTATGTCGGCAACTGAATTATTCCCAGAAGTAAAAGGAAGTCTAATGAGTAGCTCTTTCTCTCACATATTTGCTGGTGGATACGCTTCTGGTTACTACGGATACAAATGGGCAGAGGTATTAGATGCCGACGCATTTTCTGTTTTCGAGAAGAACGGAATTTTTAATAAAGAAATAGCAAATAGTTTTTACGAAAACATCCTATCAAAAGGAGGATCGGAACACCCTTCTAAACTTTACAAGCAATTTAGAGGTCAAGAGCCCACTGTTGATGCTTTACTTGAAAGAAGTGGACTGAAATAATTAGAATAATACTATAAAAAAAGTAGCTTTCTTAAGTGAAAGCTACTTTTTTTATGAAATATAATTGACTGATAAACAACAAAATATTATATTGCATCGTGTTATTGCTAAAAACATTAAGCATTAACACTCGCTAATCAAAAAAATACTGTCATTAGTAATAAGATTATTGGCGATTGTCAATAATGATTTTTTTTTTACTAATTTGTGTTGTATGTTTGTAGTGTAAATAGACAATGCTACTTACCGAAAGGTAAATAGTTTATAGGTTTAATTTAGGGTTAAGAATTAGCAGCAGTGCGCGATGCATCCCTGTTAATTTGAATAGTAGAGTTTTTTCATAGATGTTTAGTTTAGGGGGATTGGTATTTTATACCAATTGAAAGTTCCGGAGTAATCCGGAACTTTTTTTTTGCTTATATTGTACTTTATTAAACTAAAAATAGAATCATGGAAGACCAATTAATATGCATTTACAGCGGATCACAGATTAACGCTAACTTCTATAAAGAAGTATTAGAAGAAGAAAATATCGAAAGTACAATTAGAAACACTCGTGAAGAGTCTCTTCATGCAGGTTTTGTAACTGATCCAGAAGGCACATGCGATTTGTTTGTTTTTGATCAAAATGCCGAAAAAGCTTTACAGATTATTAAAAAAATTGAAGATTCGAAATCGGAATAAAACATATATTTTTTATGAAAGAACAAGTAGATAATTGGAATAAAGAATTATCAAATGCTTCTCCTGAAGAGGTAATCAGATTTTTTAATGACATTTTTGGTGAAAAATTAGCATTAAGTTCAAGCCTTGGTGCAGAAGATCAGGTTTTAACCCATATGTATGTTAATACTAATGAAAAACCTAATATTTTCACTCTCGATACTGGAAGATTGTTTCCAGAAACATACAAACTAATTGCTGCCACTAATAACAAATACAACATTAAACTAAAAATATATTTCCCAAATACCGAGGAAGTAGAACAAATGGTAAACAATAAAGGTATTGACCCTTTTTTCGAAAGCATTGAGAACAGAAAACTTTGTTGCAATATTCGCAAATTAGGTCCTTTAAAAAGAGCTTTTTCAGGGTTAGATGCATGGATTTGCGGTTTGCGTCGCGACCAGGCAGTTACTCGTTTTGCTACACGCAAAGTGGAATGGGATGAAGTAAATAACATTATTAAGATAAATCCGCTAAACGACTGGAGCGAAGAAGATGTTTGGAATTACATTAAATCAAACAATATACCTTATAATGAACTTCACGACAAAGGCTTCCCAAGTATTGGATGCGAACCTTGCACAAGAGCTGTTAAAGAAGGTGAAGATGTTCGTGCTGGCCGATGGTGGTGGGAACAACCAGAAAGTAAAGAATGTGGATTGCACAATCAGAAAAAATAAAAAAATAAAACCGGTTTACGCCGGTTTTTATATTTTCTTAGGAATTGTAAACGAAAAGGTACTACCCTTTTCAGGAATGCTCTCTACTGACAACTTGCCACTATGACTTCTAATAAAAGTCTTACACAAAGTAAGCCCTAAACCAGTTCCTTTTTCGTTATTTGTACCGTATGTAGTAAAATGTTCATTACTATCGAAAATACGCTTCATATTTTCATGTGAAATACCAATTCCCGAATCTTTTACCGAAACTAAGATGTGATCGTCAAAATCTTCTCCCATAATTGTTACTGAACCATTTTTTGGAGTGAATTTAATAGCATTAGAAACTAAATTTCGAATAACTGTATAAATAAGATTTTCGTCGGCAATAATTTTCATTTTTTCGGGAATAATTGTCACCAAATTTATTGACTTAGCTGTAGTATTAGTCTCAAATAAGCTAACAACTTCTTTTATCTTACTGCTTAAATCAAACAACTTCGGATCGAATACAATTTCGTTCTTTTGGGTTTTAGCCCAGTATAAAAGATTATCTAATAAATTATAAGCTGTACGAGCTGCACCTTTTGTAATATCAAGTAAACTTTGGGCTGTTTCGTAATTATAACTAGCTATATTTTCGTCTATAATATCGAGCATTATCTCCATATTACCAATTGGAGAGCGCAAATCGTGACTAATAATTGAAAAAACTAAATCCTTTGTGTTATTAAGTTTCTGCAATTCCGTTTTCTGATCTTCAATCTTAATATAAGACTCCGCATTCTCTAACGCAATTGCAATATATGATGCTAAAGTTTTTATAATATCAAGATGAACTGGTAAAAATGCATTCTCTTTTTTGCTAACTATTAGAATAACACCAACTTTTTTCTTATTAACAGCTAAAGGAACACAAATTACAGACTCTGCATTCTCCTTAATTTCAATATAGTCGTTATTATAATAATCACGATTTGTATCTTTTGAAAGATTGGGAGTAAAAATCTCCTCTCCAAAAACAAAAGTATGCTCGTAAATAGAATCTATATTATTTAAAGAACTAACTTTCTC
>JAFGOQ010000030.1 GCA_016926405.1 Bacteroidales bacterium | reverse complement strand
TTATCTATTACACTTGATAATAAAACCGATTCAAAAATAAATATTAACGAATTCTACATAAGCGAACCAAACACATACAAAAAAGGAAAAGTAGAATTTAATTTAGAAAAACTAAGCAATGGTCCTCACAGCATAGAACTAAAAGCTTGGGATATAATGAATAACTCAAACATTAACACATTAGATTTCATCGTTGCTAACGACTCAAAATTGGCTATACAACATCTTCTTAACTATCCAAATCCCTTTACTGAACATACAACTTTCTATTTCAATCATAATAAACCATACTCACAAATTGAAGCTATAATACAAATTTACACCCCTTCGGGTAAATTGGTAAAAACATTAAAAAAAGAATTTTATACTGATTCATTTAAGTCGGAACCTATTGAATGGGATGGATTAGACGATTTTGGAAATAAAATTGGAAGAGGTGTATACATATACCGATTAAAATTACGTTCTAACAAAAGTGAAACAGCAGAATTAATTGAAAAATTAGTAATACTTAAATAAAGTTAATATTTTATACCTTTGATATAGATTTTAATTTAAATATGATGAAAAGAAAAATTATCCTATCAATAGCATTTTTAACACTTGCTACACTTGCTAAAACACAAATTAACGATCCTGGTGGAGTAACAGGAATAGATGAAAACAGCACAAATATTATTTCTATTGCAGTTCCATTCCTTACAATAACTCCCGATGCCAGAGCTGCTGGAATGGGTGATATTGGAGTAGCAACAAAACCCGATGCTAATTCAACTTACTGGAATCCTTCGAAAATTGTTTTTATGAAAGATAAAATGGGTGTTTCGCTTTCTTTTACACCTTGGCTTAAATCATTAGGAATTGAAGATATGTACATTGGATACCTTAGTGGATATTATAAATTCTCCGAAAACCAAGCAATTACAGCAGCACTAACATATTTCACTTTAGGATCTGTTGAATTTAAACAAACAGCTGATGATCCATCATTTGATTTTACCCCTAACGAAATGGCTTTGAACGTAGGATATTCACTTAAGCTAAGTGATCATTTTTCTGGAGCTGTTGGTTTTAAATATATAAACTCTAATTTAACAGGTGAATACTCCGAAGGAGCAAAAGCAGGACAAGCAGTTGGAGCCGATATTTCTATCTACTACCAAAACACAACTAGATTAGCAAACGACGATTACAACTATGCTTTAGGATTAAATATTTCGAACATTGGTAGTAAGATATCTTATTCAGATGCTAATAGAAAAACTTTTCTTCCTTGCAACATGCGTTTTGGAGGATCAATTGGCAAAAAGTTTGATGAATTCAATGAATTAAGTATAGGATTAGATTTCAATAAACTATTAGTTCCAACACCAAGAGAAGATCATTCTGAAAAAGATCTATCAGTAATTAGCGGTATCTTTAATTCATTCTACGAAGCCCCAGGTGGTTTCAGTGAAAAAATGAATGAGATTACAATTTCTCCAGGACTAGAATACACTTACAATAATTTATTTTCGCTAAGAGGAGGATATTTTTACGAAAGCAAAACAAAGGGAAACAGAAACTACGTAACTGTTGGAGGAGGATTAAGCTATAACATCTTGACAGTTGATGTTGCTTATTTAATATCTACTACAGGAAATAATAACCCTCTAGCTAATACTGTAAGATTCTCATTAAGCTTTAGATTCAAATAAACCTTAATTACATTCTTATCAAACGCTACAATACTCATTATTATTATCTTTGGTAATCATAATGAGTATTTTTGTTTTACTTTAATTAATTGATAATAGATGAAATACAAAATAGGAACAGGATACGATTTTCACAAACTTGAGGCAGGTAATGAATTCTGGCTTGGAGGAATATTAATTCCCCATTATAAAGGAAGCGTTGGCCATTCAGATGGCGACACACTTATTCATGCTATTTGCGATGCACTTTTAGGAGCATCAAACAGTAGAGATATAGGATTTCATTTCCCAGATAACGACCCTAGTTTGAAAGGTATTGACTCAAAAAAACTACTTAGTAAAACAAAAGAAATAATATCAAATAAAGGTTTTTCAATAGGAAATATTGACTGTACCATTTGCTTAGAAAAGCCAAAGGTTAAAGATATTATTCCAGAAATGCAGAAGACATTGGCATTTGTTTTAGATATTGAAATTGACGACATATCAATTAAAGCTACAACAACTGAAAAACTTGGTTTTGTAGGCAGAGAAGAAGGTGTTGCTGCAATGGCAACAGTTATATTACAAAAAAGCTAATGTTCTTTAAATCGTAGATTAACAAAAAAACAATAATTTAATGAACAAATTATTGTTTTTTAATATTTATACATACACACACTGATATAGATAATTGTTATGAAAAAAACAGTAATAATTGGAGCTAGCGAAAATCAATCAAGATTCTCTAACAAAGCTGTAAAAAGCCTATTAAGAAATAATATTGAAGTAGTTGCTATAGGTAATAAAGATGGCAGAATTAATGATATAAATATTATTTCTGGAATTCCAGAAATTAACGATATACATACTATATCGATATATCTAAACCCTAAAAAACAAATGATTTACCAAGATTTTATACTAGAATCGAACCCAAAAAGAGTAATTTTTAACCCTGGAGCTGAAAACAATGAACTAAAAGAAAAATGTATTAATAAAGGAATAGAAGTAGTTGAAGGTTGCACAATAATAATGCTAAACAATGACCAATTTTAAAAAATGGAATATAATAGATTCAATAGAATCGTTAAATAATCTACTCAAAGAGAATGAAATTACTTGTACACTTTTTTCACAACCAAGCTGCGGTGTTTGTGCTTCTATTAAACCACAACTACAACAACTTATATCCAATAACTTTCCAGATATAGAATTAGCTTATGTAGACATAAGTAAAAATCCAGAAATAGCAGGTAAACACACAATATTCTCAATACCTGTATTAATTATTTTTATAGACTCAAAAGAACACATTCGCAAAAGTCGAATCATCAACATTTCTCAACTTTCAAACGAATTAGAAAGACTTATAAAATTGTACAAATAAAACTCAATCTTAAGTTTTCTTTTATAAAAAAAGGTCTCCAATTAACTGGAAACCTTTTTTTTATATTAATTTTTATTGCTATTCTTCACCAAAAGCAGGATCAACAAGAATTCTACCACAATACTCGCAAACAATAATTTTCTTTCTCATACAGATATCTAATTGTCTTTGAGGTGGAATTTTATTATAGCATCCGCCACAAGCATCACGCTCAACAGCAACAACAGCCTTACCATTACGAGCATTACCTCTGATACGCTTATAAGCTGTCAATAATCGTTCTTCAATTTTTTCTTCTAACAATTCCGACTCTTTGCTAAGCTTTTGCTCATCTTTCTCGTTCTCTTTAACAATTCTGTCTAATTCAGATTTTTTAGAGTTTAAATCAATCATACGACCTTCAAGATCTGATTTAGACTCAGCAATAATTGCCGACTTATCTTGAGCTTGTTGAGTAAATTCACGAATACGTTTTTCGCATAATTCGATTTCTAATGTTTGATATTCAATCTCTTTAGTTAACGAATCGTACTCACGATTATTACGAACATTATTCTGCTGCTCTTTATATTTTTTTATCAAAGCCTGAGCCTCAATAATTTCATTTCTTTTGTCAGCAACAGATTGTTCAAACTCTTTAACATCATCTTGATAATTCTGAATACGAGTCTCAAGACCAGCAATTTCGTCTTCCAAATCCTGAACTTCAAGAGGTAATTCACCTCTTAAAACTGAAATTTCATCGATTTTTGAGTCTACCTGCTGAAGCTTAAATAAGGCTGATAATTTCTCTTCTACCGTCATGCTTGACTGATCAATTACCTTTGCTTTTCCTACTGCCATATTAGATAATATTAATTGGATTTGTATTTATTCTTGATATATAAACCGCAAAGTTAGTTATTTTTTTTGTAAGCAGTTCATAAAAAACACTCTTAACATGTTTTTCGCTCTCATAATGTCCCACATCGGCAATTACAATTCTATTATCAGCATCGAAAAACTGATGATATTTAAAATCGCCACTAATAAAAATATCAGCTCCACTGCCAATTGCATCATTAAGTAAAAAAGCTCCACTACCTCCACAAACAGCAACACGGTTAATTTTCTTATCTAGAAATTTGGTACACTTAATTGCAGAAATATGTAATTTATCTTTTACAAATTCAATAAACTCAGAATAGGTCATTGGTTCTTTTAAATCACCAACTATACCTAATCCTACTTTATAATTATAATTATGTAATTCATATAAATCGTAAGCCACTTCTTCGTATGGATGCGAATTTAACAATGAATTAATAACTGCTCCTTTTAAATATTTTGGAAACACTGTTTCAAACCTTGTCTCATTCTCAAAATACAACTCGCTTTTACTCCCAACAAAAGGTTTAGCATCCTCTCCTGCCCTGAATGATCCTTGTCCATCAGTAGCAAAACCACATTTATCGTAGTTACCAATAGAGCCAGCACCAGCATCAAAAACAGCATTTGACACTTTTGAAAAATGGTCTGTAGGAATAAAGGTTACCAATTTAAAAAAATCATTCTTAATAGGGCTTAAAACCTTACAATCTTGCAGATTAATAATCTCGGCAAGCTTACTATTCACACCTCCCAAAACACTATCCGCATTAGTATGTGAAGCATAAAGAATTAAGTCGTTTTTAATCGATTTCTGGACAATTCGTTGAACGTAACCATTCCCATTAAATCGCTTTACGCCAGAAAAAACAATTGGATGATGCGAAATAATCATATTAGCACCAAGCTCTATAGCCTCATCAAGAACCTCCTCGGTAACATCAAGACAAACTAAAACACCTTTTACTTCGGTATCGGTAGTACCAATAATTAATCCCGAATTATCATACGATTCTTGATACGATATGGGAGCAAAAGTTTCCATTATTTTAACAACATCAGCTACTCTTACCATGCTACAACTCTTCCTTTATTTCGTTCAACAGATTTTTTATTTCCTGTAATGATCTTATTGCTTCAACTTGATTAAAAGCTGAATCTCTGTTATTTTTAATTTTTTTGCGAGCACCTTCAATAGTTAATTTTTGCTCTTTCAAAAGATAATAAACTAAACCTATATTTTCCTTATCTCTAAGAGTATATATCCTATTACCCTTACTATTCTTTTTGGGATTAATAAAATCAAATTCTTTTTCCCAAAAACGAACTGTAGATGGATTAATATTTAATTCCTTGGAGACTTCTCCTATGGTATAATAAAGTTTCTCTACCTTTTTATCTTTGTATGGCACTTAAGTATAGTTTATTGATTTTCTGACGTGTTAATATACAAATTATGATTAAAAAAAACACTCAAAAATAATTATGTTCTGAAAACAAATAATCTTAGTCGAAAGTTTGCCCGCTAGTAGAAGCAAGCTGAATCATATCGTCATATTGTTGCGGCGAAAGATCGTTAAAATAAAAATTAATTGGATCAACAGGTTTACCATTTACATGAACCTCATAATGCAAATGTGGTGCAAGACTCATTCCTGTAGATCCTACTAATGCAATAACCTGACCCCTCTTAATTTTCTGACCCTTTCTTACTAATATCTTAGCACAATGAGCATACAATGTTTCATATCCTAATCCATGATTGAGAGTTATATGATTACCGTACCCTCGTTCCGATTTCTGAACATCCAAAACAGTAGCGTCACCAGTGGCATATATCTCGGTTCCTGTAGGAGCTGTAAAATCCATGCCATAATGCATTTTAGCAACTTTATAAAAAGGGTGAATTCTAATTCCGAAAGGCGAAGCCATACGTTTAAGATCTTTGTTTGAAACTGGCTGAATAGCTGGTATAGATCTTAACATATCCTCTTTCGATTTAGCCAGTTTAACAATCTCGTCAAATGACTTTGACTGCACATAAAGCTTTTTAGATAACATATCTAAAGCTTTAGTAGTTTTAATAACTATATCTGAATTCGAAAAACGCTCTAATTCTGTATACATATTAGTACCACCAATACCAAAAAGTCTAACATCAACAGGGATTGGTTCTTTTGCAAATATAGTTCTATAAATATTGTCGTCGCGTTGCTGAATATCTTTTAATACAAGTTCGCTATTTTCTATTCTTCCAAGAAGTACAGAATAGTAGGATGCTAATTCATTTTTCTCGCGTTTTAGCTCTAGTTCTTTTGGAGTATCAAAAAATGTACTAAATACTATATAGTATACAAAAGCAATAAGAATACTTGCGAAAAAATAGAGTGTCCATTTATAAAAAATCTTCTTATAAGATTTTTCAATAACTGAATACTTTAAGGTCTCTTTATTGAAGAAAAATTTATTGTTGTTCATATAACATAAATCAAAGCTGCGAAAGGTAAATAATTTATGTAGATTTTTTTATCTCTTCAGCATTTTTAACAATTTGATCCAATTCTGAATCTAAAATGCTATTCATATAATTCAAAGGATTCTTTGCTTTTCCGTGATACACTACTTCGTAATGAAGATGAGCACCTGTTGATCGACCTGAGTTTCCAAGTAACCCAACTACATCTCCTCTTAAAAGAGCATCTCCTTTTTTAACAGATATTTCACTTAAATGGGCATATCTAGTTTTATATCCAAAACCATGATTCACCACTACATTATTACCATATCCACGTCGAGAATATGTAACACTTTCAACATATCCATTGCCTGTAGAATAAATAGGACTCCCTTTAATACCTGAAAAATCCAATCCATGATGCATTCTTCTTCCTCCGGTAAATGGATCTTTACGATACCCAAAATAATCACTTATTCGACGATAATCTTTCTGTAACAATGGAGGTATTGCTGGAATAGAAGCAACCATTTTATCTTTCTGGGTTGCCATTTTTTCAATATCGTCAAACGATTTTGATTGTATATACAACCTACGTCGTATATTATCAATTTTGGCAGAAACCTCTTTAACATCCTCAAAATCTTCAAGATACTCTGATGGTAATTTCTTCCTACTTCCACCAACTCCAGCCAATCTAACATCTTCAGGAATAATATTCATTTCGAAAACCGATCGATATTTGTTATTATCTCTGCTTTCAATATCATGAAGATAATCAGAAATTATCTCTTGCTGACGAAGCATAACCTTGTACTTTGTTAATAACTCATCTCGTTCTTTAATAAATTGCTTCTCTTTGGGAGTATCGAAGAAGGTTGTGAAAATAGTTATATAAAAAACTGATGTCGCAATAGAACCTAAAAACAAAAGAGAATATTTAAAAAATACTTTCTTAAAGTCCTTGGTGTTTTCATTAAACAAAAGATTATCGTGATCAAAAACAAAATGTTTTTTCATATTTTAATATCTACTATTCATTTATCATATGAAACTCTTCAATAATTATTAGTCGGTGTGCATAGCTTCACCGCAACTTGTTTCATATACTAATGGTATGAATCTCTTTTAAATTCAAAAAAATGCTTACAAATCTAAAAATAAATCAATAATTTTACAAGCTTTAACAAAGTTAATAATAACAATATATAAATAGCACTAATATGAATTCTAAAGAATTAAGAAATTCATTTTTAAGGTTCTTCGAAGAAAAATCTCATAAAATAGTATCGTCGGCACCTATGGTTATAAAGGACGATCCAACCCTTATGTTTACAAATGCGGGTATGAATCCTTTCAAAGACCTGTTTCTTGGCAACAGTCCTATTCTTGATAAAAGGGTAGCAAACACTCAAAAATGTCTGCGTGTTTCGGGTAAGCACAACGATTTAGAAGAGGTTGGCCACGATACTTATCACCACACAATGTTCGAAATGCTTGGCAACTGGTCGTTTGGTGATTATTTTAAAGAAGATGCTATTGCCTGGGCTTGGGAATATCTTACCGAGGTTTTAAAAATTGACAAGGAAAACTTATATATAACAGTTTTTGAAGGAGACAAAGAAGCTGGTCTGGAAAAAGATATAGAGGCTTTTAATATCTGGAAGAAATATATTTCGGAAGATAGAATTATCAACGGAAACAAAAAAGACAACTTCTGGGAGATGGGCGAACAAGGACCTTGTGGACCTTGCTCTGAGATTCATATCGATATTAGACCCGACGAAGAAAAAAAACGTATTCCTGGTATTGAACTAGTGAATCACGACCATCCTGAGGTTATTGAAATTTGGAATCTTGTATTTATGCAATACAACCGTAAAGCAAACGGTAGCCTTGAGCCTCTGCCAAACAAACATGTTGACACAGGAATGGGTTTCGAAAGACTTTGTATGGTAATGGAGAAGACTAGATCAAACTATGACACTTCTATTTTCCAACCGCTAATTCAAAAGCTTGCTTCAATTTCTGACATTAAATATGGTGCAAACTTAAATTCAGATATTGCAATGCGCGTTATTGCCGATCACTCAAGAGCGGTTTCGTTTGCTATTGCCGATGGTCAATTACCTTCAAACAACAAAGCTGGTTATGTTATTCGCAGAATATTGCGTCGTGCTATTAGATACGGATATACATACCTTAATCTTAATAAACCTTTCATTTTCGAGTTAGTTTCTATTTTGGTGAAAGATATGGGCGAAACATTCCCTGAGCTTCCAAAACAACAGACTTTAATTGAAAAAGTTATTAAAGAAGAAGAGATTTCGTTCTTAAAAACTCTTGCGGTTGGTATTAAAATGTTAGACCAAATTATTGAAGAGACTAAGAAAAATAATTATAACACTATCACTGGTAAAGTTGCTTTTGAGCTTTACGATACTTTCGGATTCCCTCTTGATCTTACCGAACTTATTCTTAAAGACCACAAACTTGTGGTTAACCGCAGAGAGTTCGAAAAAGAGATGGAAGCACAAAAAGACCGCTCTAGATCGGCCGCTACTGTTGAAACAGACGACTGGGTTGAAATAGCTAAAGACGACAAAGAAGAATTTATTGGCTACGACTATCTTGAGACTGACGTAAAAATTACTCGTTACAGAACTATTAAGAAAAATAAAAAAACATACTATCATTTAGTTTTCAACTACACTCCTTTTTATGCAGAATCGGGTGGTCAGGTTGGCGACAAAGGTGTTATTACTAATAGCAACGAGACTATAAATATTATTGACACTCAAAACGAGCACAACGTAATTATTCATATCACCGAGCAAATGCCTAGCGATCCAACACAATCGTTTAAAGCAATTGTTGATAGAACTATTAGACAAAACACAGCAAACAATCATACTGCTACTCACCTTTTACACAAGGCTCTTAGAGAAGTTTTAGGTAATCATGTAGAGCAAAAAGGGTCGTTGGTTAATTCAGATTATTTACGTTTCGACTTTTCGCATTTCGAGAAAGTTTCTGCCGAACAATTACAACAAGTTGAGCAAATTGTTAACCAAACTATCCGTAAAAATATTCCTCTTAACGAGATGCGTTCTATTCCTATGGACGATGCCAAAAAACTTGGTGCTACAGCTCTATTTGGTGAGAAATATAGCGACTTAGTTAGAGTTATTAAATTCGACGACTCAATTGAACTTTGTGGTGGTACTCACGTAAAAGCAACTGGCGAAATTGGTCACTTACGTCTTCTTTCGGAAAGCTCGGTTGCTGCTGGTATCAGACGTATTGAAGCTGTTACAGGTAGTAAGGCCGACGAATATGTTCAAAACACACTAAATATTATTAAAGAGGTTACAAATATTATTGGAAACCCTTCTAATATTCAGCTTAGCATAGAAAAGGTTCTTGAAGAGAATAATCAACTTAACAAAAAAGTTGAGACATTTATTAAAGAGAACCTTAAGATTATTAAAAACGACTTAATATCGGAAGCAAAAACAATTAACGGACTTACTGTTATTGCAAAAGCTATAGATATTGACTCTGCCGCTTCTATTAAAGATTTAGCTTTTCAAATAAAAGACAGCCTTGAAAACCTTGTTCTTATTTTGGGAGCAAACATTCAGGGAAAACCTAATTTAACAATTATGATTTCCGAAAATCTTGTTAAAGAAAAAGGTCTTAATGCAGGTAAAGTTGTTCGCGAAGCTGCTAAAGAGATGCGCGGAGGTGGCGGTGGCCAACCTTTCTACGCTACTGCTGGCGGTTCCGACATTACTGGTCTCGACAAAGCTATTGAAAAAGCAAAACAATTATTAACACTATAATATTAAGGAGGCTTAGGCCTCCTTTTTTTTGCTTATTAAAAAAAATAGCATAACCATTCATGCAACAAACTTCTTGCATGAAAACATACTCAATATTATTATAAAAGCAGATGAGCCAACATTTGCTGAAATACAACCATTGGCTATTACATGTTCCATAACAATGTTTTTAGTTATATTTGCAAGTTAGAAAAACTAATTGTTATGGAACAAAAACTAAGAATTTTCGATCTTTTAGAAAGATACAATCAATTATATTCGGATAAATCAGACGCTCTTGCAGGTAAGGTTAATGGCGAATGGATAACATATTCTACTCAAGATTATATAAATATTTCACACAATTTCGCCTACGGTTTGTATGAGCTAGGCTTCCGTAAAGGCGATAAAATTGCTACCATTACAAACAACCGCCCCGAATGGAATTTAGCCGATATGGGATTTGCATTATCAGGAATTATTCATGTTCCGGTATACTCATCAATTTCGGCCGAAGAGTATCAATTTATTTTACAACATGCCGATGTTAAAGCTGTGTTCTTTGGTAATGCTGCCATAGAGAAAAAAGTTTCGTCGTTAGAAATTGGCGAGATTAAAACCTTTTCGCTTCTTAAAAATTCCGACAAATATGGTTTTTGGGATATTGTTGAACTAGGAGCAAAAAACAGAGAAAAGTACAGCGACACCATAAATAATATTAAAGAGAATATCTCGGCCGACGACATGGCTACAATTATTTACACCTCGGGAACAACAGGAAATCCGAAAGGTGTAATGCTTTCGCACCATAATTTAATGTCGAACACTATTGGAACTACAAAATCGCACGACCTAGACCATAATCATAGAACATTAAGCTTTTTGCCTCTTAATCACGTGTACGAACGAATGGTAAATTATCATTTTCAGTATAAGGGATTAAGTATCTACTATGTCGACAATATGGCTAGCCTTGTTAAAGATATTAAAGATGTTAAGCCTTCGATATTTAATACTGTTCCTCGCCTATTAGAAAAAATTTACGATGGCATTGTTGATAAAGGACGTAATTTGCCTCTTTTTTCAAAAATCATGTTCTTTTGGGCTATTAATGTAGGATTACGCTACGACCGCGAGCGCAAATTCCGCCCATACTATAATCTAAAATTACTACTTGCTCGTCTGCTTGTATTAAACAAAATAAAGAAAAACCTAGGTAAACAGATAGAAATTATTGTTTCGGGTGGAGCTTCGCTACAAACAAGACTTGAACGTATTTTTGGCGCCATTGGAATTACTATTCTGCAAGGCTACGGAATGACAGAAACATCGCCTGTAATTGCTGTTAACAAGAACTATAAGGGCGAAGTTAGAATGGGTACTGTTGGTAAAATAATTGAAAACACCGAGGTTATGATTGCCGACGATGGTGAGATTCTTTGCAAAGGGCCAAACCAAATGATTGGATATTACAATCAGCCAGAGCTTACAAAAGAGGTTATTGATGCCGAAGGATGGCTACACACAGGCGATATAGGAGAAATTGACAAAGACGGATTCTTAAAAATTACCGACCGCAAAAAAGAGATTTTCAAAACCTCGTCGGGGAAATACATTGCTCCTCAGGTTATAGAGAACAAACTAAAAGAATCATTCTTTATTGAGCAGGCAATGGTAATTGGCGAAAACGAGAAGTTTGCCAGCTCGCTTGTTTCACCAAACTTCACATTTCTGCACGACTGGTGCTCGCGACACAAAATAACATACCGCGACAATAAAGAGCTAGTTCAAATTCCCGAAGTTGTTGCCCGTTATCAAAAAGAGATTAATAAGGTTAACAAAAGCCTTAGCGATCACGAAAAGATAAAACGTATTCGTCTTGTTTGCGAAGAGTGGAGTCCTGCCACAGGCGAAATGTCACCTACGCTAAAGCTTAAGCGAAATAAAATATCGAATAAATACAGTCATATTATCGACGAAATTTATGCTGCCGATAGAGACAAAGATTCAAAAAACACAATAGTAAACAATCTTAAAATTAACATTCCTAAAGTTGGAAATCCTTTAAAAAAGGGATAGTTATTACTATTAAAAACAGAAAAAGCACAACCTGTCAGACTAAATACCGACAAGTTGTGCTTCTTTTGTTTATATCACTACCTATTATTTTACATTTTGCAATTCAAACTTCGACGACAGCCACAACCCAAAATAAACAATAGCTCCGTTTATCATCAGTAGTTCATATCCAAATTTATATCCGTTGAAAAGCTGAACACTATATTTCGAAAGAAAGAAACATATTACTGGGGCAATAATAGCAATAACAGGAACAATCTTATCGAAAACTTTACGCTTGGTAAACAATCCAAAGGCGTACAATCCTAAAAGTGGACCATAGGTATATCCTGCCACTTTAAATAACGAATCAATTACACTACTATCGTTAATAATTCTAAAAACATAAATTACAAGCATCATAAGCAACGAAATGCCAACATGCACTATCATTCGTGTTTTACGAATCTCCCTCTCGCTTTTACCTTTTATATTAAGAATATCAACAGTAAACGATGTTGTTAAGGCCGTTAAGGCCGAGTCGGCACTTGAATATGCTGCCGCTACAAGTCCAACAATAAATAATACTCCTACCGATTGCGCCAAATAGCCACCCGTAGCAATAATTGGAAATAATTTATCGGCCTGTTGTGGTATGGCAATACCCTTTTCTGCAGCAAAAATATATAGTAACACTCCTAATGCCAGGAACAGAAAATTAACAGGCACCAAAACAATACTAAACCAATACATATTCTTTTTAGCCTCTTTAATATTCTTACAACTAAGATTTTTCTGCATCATATCCTGATCTAAACCTGTCATTACAATTGTTATAAAAGCACCACTAAGAAACTGTTTAACAAAAAACATCGAGCTTTTAACATCATCAAAAAAGAAAATCTTAGAATACTTACTATTAAGTACCCTCGACGATATCTCCGAAAAACCAATGTTAAGATCGTCGGCAATAAAATACACTGTAAAAACAACAGCGGCCAACATAAACACTGTTTGCAAAGTATCTGTCCATATAATTGTTTTAATTCCACCCTTAAAAGTGTAAATCCAAATAAGAGCTATTGTAACAGCAACAGTAACCGAAAAAGGTACTCCCCAAGCATCGAAGCAGGCAAACTGCAAAACCATAGCCACCAAAAAAAGACGGAACGAGGCGCCTATTATTCGCGATATTAAGAAAAACGACGCCCCTGTTTTATACGAATAAAATCCAAAGCGTTTATCCAGATATGTATAAATAGATGTTAACTGCAACCTATAATAAAGAGGCATAAGAACATTAGCCACAACAATATAGCCAAGTAAATAACCCAACACCATTTGCATGTACGACATTTGGCTAGCCCCTACCCATCCGGGCACCGAAATAAAAGTAACACCCGAAAGCGATGTACCAATCATACCAAAAGCAACAACATACCATGGCGATTTTCTGTTACCAAGAAAAAAACCTGCGTTGGTGTTTTTTCGCGAAGTAAAAAACGATATTACTATTAACAAAAAGAAATATGCCGATATTATTGATAGTACAACAAATGGATTCATAAAGTATAATTATTTGCATTTGCCTTATAGAAAGGCTTTTTTATAAAAAAATAGAAATTGATAATTTTAGGAGGATAAATATAGAAGAATCGGCAGTAAAAAAGCCACATATTTAACTATTATTGTAGCAAAAATTATAAAACAGTTATAAATGGATAGTATTAATTATCCTTCGGTACTCTTAAAAGATGCCGTTGAAGAATTGGCAAAACTACCTGGTATAGGTAAAAAAACTGCTCTACGACTTGCTCTTCATCTGCTTAAAGAAGACAAAAAGTCGGTTGAGTTGTTTGGCAATTCAATTATAAAAATGCGAAACGAAATTATATACTGCTCTGTTTGTCATAATATTTCCGACAAAGAAGTTTGTCAAATTTGTTCGTCGGTAAAGCGCGACAGCTCTATTATTTGTGTTGTAGAATCAACTAAAGATGTTATGGCAATAGAGAGCACACAACAATATAAAGGGCATTATCATGTATTAGGGGGAGTAATTTCGCCAATGGATGGCATAGGCCCATCGGATCTGAATATTAAAACACTTGAATCGAGAATTGCCGATAATAACATAAAAGAGGTAATTTTTGCACTTAGTACTACTATGGAAGGCGATACAACAAACTTCTATTTATACAAAAAGCTTGGAAAGCTAAATGCTAAAATAACAACACTATCCAGAGGGGTCTCAATTGGCGACGAATTAGAATATGCCGATCAGATTACTTTAGGAAGATCGATACTCGGACGAACCGACTTTGCACCCAATTCGCAATAAAGATTCATTTTTTATTTGATTTCCATAAAAAGGAAACTATTTTTGGTGAACTAACTATTAAGGGCTAACAAATAACACATACAAATATGAGATTTTATATACTAATTAGTTTTATCCTAATTGCGTTATCTGCAAATTGCCAATCGAAAAATCCATATGCCGATACCCTTATTATTGAAGGTAGAGAATTACTTAACGGCAATTACATTCCCGAAGCAAAACTAAAATTTAAAGAGGCTTTCGATTTAGAAAGAAATCCGCAAACAGTAACAGAATATGTTCAGGTTTTAATTAAAGAACAAAACTTTAAAGAGGCTTATAAAATTGCGTTCGAGTGTCAGCAAAATAATCCCGACGAACCTGTTTATTCTATGATTAAAGGTAATGTTCACTCTGTTAAAGGCGAATATCGCGAAGCTATTAAAGAGCTTAACAAAAGCATTAAATTAAATCCTACCAAAGATCAGGAGAAATACTATTTGTATCGCGCTGTGGCTTACGAGAAAAATAAAGATTTTGATGATGCGCTTAACGATTACAAAAAATCGTTAGATATAAACCCCAACCAACCTGAGGTTTATTACTACTACGGTGCATTAAATTACCGTCAAGAAAATTTTAATGTAGCTATCGACAATCTTAACAAAGCAATACAGTATGGCTACACCAATCAGTACGTTTATTTTGCCCGCGGAATGAGTTATTTAGGGACAAAAGAAAATGTTAATGCCTGTAAAGATTTTAGAGTTGCCTGCAAAGATGGCAATTTAGATGCTTGCAAAATGATTATTCTGCACTGCACAAAAAAATAATATTTACTTAGAGACAAGGCATGCCTTGTCTCTAAATATATTTTTCATTTCCCCGAGCAATCACAACCACCTTGGTTATTATCTTTTTTTGCTCCGATATCTTTTCCGCAACACTTCTCAAGTTGCTTATCTTTTGTAAAGAACACCTTTATTGCCATTCCGCCAAAAGCTATTGCCAACAATGCTATAACTATTAATAATAATTTCATTTTTCAAACAGTATTAACTTGATTTACAAAACTAATGATCAACTATGTACTTTGTTTTTTTAAAACTCTCCTATTAAACAGCTACAAACAGTAAATGTTTCAATTTATAAACATAGTATTTAATACAAAAAAAGCAGAGCCACATAAATGTAACTCTGCCTTTTTTATATCTATAATTTCAATAATTAATCGTGACAACCACCGCAACAGCCACCGTTATCGGGCACTGAAAGACCTTGCTTTTTACGCATCTTACGATACTCTTTCATCTCCTCGTGCTTAACGCAGTGAATACCTTTTTTAGCCATCTCTTTGTTTTTACCTATCTCACTCTCTGGAAATTTACCATTCTTTTTAACCAAAATAGTGATAGCCATTCCAACAAAAGCAATTGCTAACAATCCAATTACTACACCTAGTATTTTAAAAAATGCGATCATATGCTTATTATATTTAAAGCCACAAAGGTAAAATAATTCTGTTTTTAGGGTTAATATTTAACGCTTTTTTGAAGAGCATAAAAATATGGTTGACAAAAGCTGTAAGATTAGTTTTGAATATCGACATAATATGTGACACAGAATATTTGTGCTCGTTCTGCAGGCGCAAACACATCCTAAAAAAAAGGTCACTCGCCTCTGCGCTCGAACGCATTCTAATAAAAAAATGTGCCCTAGCCTCCGCGCACGAACACTTTCTAATAAAAAAAAGTATT
>JAFGOQ010000003.1 GCA_016926405.1 Bacteroidales bacterium | reverse complement strand
TAACCGCTTATCTCCAGTTTCTAAATTTATTTTAGATAGTGAAACGAATGTTGCTTTATATTCGTTTTTTGTTGAACATTTTGATAATATTTTGCAAAATGATGATTTGCTAAATCATTATATTAAAAATGGCCATTTAGAAGGTGAAATATTTTATTCGATGCTTGATTATAAAATGAAGAGAGCCTTTAGGGAAGAGTTATTAAAAAAATATGAAAATCAAATTTATGCAATAACACTTAAAAAAGATAATGTAATACCTTCTTATGAAGTAATTAATACATTAAAAGGGGCTTACCATAATATTGGTATTAAAGTTGACGAATTAGATTTTGATAGAGAATATACTCATGAAAATCCATTTCCTTCAAGTATTAAAGAGAGTGATAAGGTTGTTGATGATTTTGACTTGGTATTTAAAAAGGTTTGTGAATTTTACAATGAATAACCTTATTAACTAATAGCATTAGTTTTACCAGTGATAAAAGTAAAAATAAAAAAGGTTCTACCTTATTCGAAAACATAGCTTAAATATTAGATTGAAAGCGAAGGGGGATAAATTACTTTTATCTCTTCGCTTTTAATGTATATTTTTTTATGCTTCCTTCTCAAAGAAAAGCTTATAAAAATTCATCTGCTTATCTTTATCGAAGCCTTTTTCTACTAGTTCTTTGTTGCCATGAATATATATATGGAAGTTTTTGTCGAGTTTAAGTATACTCTTAAAATTCTTTTGTTGTCCTTTTACAGCCTGCTCCGATATGGAAAATGATTGAGTAAAAGAAATACAATTGTCTGTTTCGTATTTATCTTTGAATTCGTTAAAGGCTTCTTTAACATCATGATCGGTTAAAACGGTACTTTTAAATTGATTTTCGTCGAAAACCTCTTCCTCTTTAAAGTACTCTATAGATCGGTTTAAAAGTTCTATCTGATCGGTTTTTTCAACTTCGTTTTTGGTGTTAAAAACCTCTTTTACGAAAGACTTACAAAGATTTAGATAATTGTTTGTCTGGTAAAATTTATTCGACAGAGGCTTAACGTTAAGAAACTTCTCGTTCCAGTATTTTGTTTCGTCTTTGTTGGTTTTATCAATAACCGCAACTTTATAACCAAATTCTTTTTCGGTATTAAAAATCAAACAACCTTTGTCGAGTTTGTTTATGTTTATACCCTCTTGTTTATCGAGCGAGAAAGCCTTCTCTTCTTGATATATTTTAATGTATGTCTCTTTGTTTTCAGATTTAAATATTCCTATTGCATCAACAAGTTCGTCGTCTACTATACAATCGGTTATGTGTGCAATATAAAGTTCACCTGCTTTAATGTTTGGATGATCGGTTTGATTGTACAAGTGTTTAGCCATGCTAACCGAAAGATCGAAAAATCCACCTGTTTGGTCAAAAATATGACGAGAAAAAGAGAATACCTCGTTTAGATTAAGATCAGAATCGTGGTGAAACTGATTAAATTCTTCGGATTTAAAATTCGATAGAAAATACTTTTTCAGAAGCTCTTTTATCTCTTCGTCAACAGTTATTACATCTTCTGAAAGTATAAGGTCTTCGTCTTGAATTTTATTACCTATCTTGTGTATTGCTATTTTTTCTAATTTTGCTTCGGTGAAATCGAACATCGTTTTTTTTTATTTCAAAAATAGTGGATTATTACTTTTGACAACTATAAAATATAAAATATATGAGTAAAGAATCGTGGAAACCTGGAAATATGCTTTATCCATTGCCAGCAGTAATGGTAAGTTGTGGGCACACTCCTGAGGAGCATAATATAATAACAATTTCGTGGGCTGGAACAATTAATACAAATCCACCTATGGTTAGTGTATCTATTAGGCCTGAGCGTCATTCGTATGATATTATAAAGCGAACAGGAGATTTTGTTATAAACCTTACAACCGAAGATTTGGCTTTTGCTACAGATTGGTGTGGAGTACGATCGGGCAAAAACTTTGATAAATTTAAAGAGATGAAGCTTACTAAAGAGGACGGTAAGATTGTAAAATCGCCTTTAATTGCAGAGTCGCCTGTAAATATTGAGTGTGTTGTAAAAGAGATAAAAAAGCTTGGATCGCACGATCTTTTTATAGCCGAGGTGGTAAATGTAAACTACGATAAACGATATTTAGATAAATCGACAGGTGAGTTTAGTTTAGCCGCTGCACGACCAATTGTATATTCACATGGAACCTATTATTCGCTAGGGAAGAAAATTGGTAAGTTTGGATATTCTATTGCTAAGAAAAAATAATTGTTTTTTAGTTTTTAATTTTATGATTACGAATTACGGATGGTTTTACATCTTGTAATTCGTAATTTTATTACACTTTCTTATTATGCCATTTGCCTTTTAGTAGGTACCAATAAGAGAATCCTCCTAAGAATATGGCATATATGTATTCCGAAGTCCAAATTGTGGTAATGGTTGAATTTGTAAAGTTTGCAATTGCATATACGTACGAAAGGTAAATAACTATTGTTGTCGATTCAATTATAAAAGCCTTTTTTGTACTTCCTGTACCCGATACACCATTGAATAGTATTACTGATATAGAGAGTAATATTGATGCTCCAGAAATTGTGTAAAGAATAGGTACTCCAGCTTTAATAATTGCAGGGTCGTTGGTGTATATGCGCATTATCTCGTAAGGGAAAGTAACACTTAAGGCTACAATAGCTAATATGCTTATTACCGACAGAAGAGAGATTTTGTGTATTAGGTTTAAAATATTATTTGAGTTACCTCTACCTATTTCTTGACTTACTAGCGTATTTGTTGCCGACGAAAAGCCCATAATAGGTATAAGAATCACAATGTAAACACTTCTTATTACATTCGAAACTGCAATAGGAAGCTCGCCTAAATGTTCAATTAAAAGGAAAAACACAAACCACCCTGAAATTGCAACAAAATTCTGAATCATAACAGGAAAGGCTACTTTAAGAATTTCCAACATCTTTGTAAAATCAACACCGTTGAATTGAAATAGATGATATTCTTTTATTGGTAACTTAATATAGGTATATACAATGAAATATATAAGAGCAGCCACCTCAGCTGCTACCGAAGCAATTGCGGCTCCTTTAATACCCATAGGTTCAAATCCGAATTTTCCGAAAATCAAAATATAGTCGAGTCCAACGTTAACAATAGCCATCACTATTGTTGTGTAAATAATAATTTTAGTGCGACCAATACCTAGATGTAATGCCCTATATAGGTAGTTAATAACAACAAAGAAAATACCGAATATTCTGATATCCATATACTCAGTCGATGCTTTTGCTATGTTTGGACTTTTTAAGATGATGTTAAAAACAGATTCTCCACCAAAAAACATCATTAACCAAACCGAAAGAGCCAATGGAATTAGAAAAAAAACAGATTGCCCAACTACTTGGCCAATTTTGTTAATGTTTCCTTCGCCGAATCGGCGGGCAATAATAATTTGTGCACCAACACCAAAGCCCCATCCAAGCATAGTTATAGCATAATAGAACATTCCAGCAATAGCTCCGGCTCCAAGTTCTATCTGCCCAACACGTCCTAAAAAAGCAGTGTCGGTTACATTAATAATGTTTTGAGCAATACTCCCAATAATAATTGGTAGCGAAAGAACCCAAATGTCTTTGTATGTTATTGAAGTTTTCAAATTTATATTTTATAAAAAAAAGGTGTTGCAAAAATAGCAACACCTTTTGTATTTATTCTATAAATGATCTTCAAAATATCTGGATACTGTATTCATAAGATGAACACGGTCTTTTCCGCGTACGTTATGCGGATGAGTAGGGTAGAAGTTGTAGTCTATTAGTTTTCCTTTTTTAATACACTCCTCAACAAAAAGTTGGCTGTGTTGCCAAACTACTGTAGGATCTTGAGCTCCGTGAATAATCATTAATCGTCCTTTAAGATTGTCTACTTGGTTTAGTAGGCTAGATTTTTCATATCCTTCGGGATTTTCTTGAGGCATATCCATATAACGCTCGCCATACATTATTTCGTAGTATTTCCAATCGATAACTGGTCCACCAGCAACGGCCACTTTAAAAATGTCGTTGTGTTTAAGTAACATCGATATTGTCATAAAACCTCCATAGCTCCAGCCATGAACTCCTATTCTGTCTGTATCTACGTATGGAAGAGACATTAGATATTCTACACCACACATCTGGTCTTCAACCTCTGGTGTTCCTAATTGGCGGTGTATTGCACTTTCAAATTCTTTTCCACGGTAGTTTGTTCCCCTGTTGTCTAATGTAAAAGCTATATAACCTCTCTCGGCCATATATTGCTGCCACATTCTTGTGCCTCCCATAAAATTATTCATAACAAGTTGCGAATGAGGTCCACCGTAAACATAAACAATTACAGGGTATTTCTTTGTTGGGTCGAAGTTTGTAGGAAGAATCATTCGGTAGTAAAGATCTGTTTTACCATCCTTACCTAATACTTTTCCAAGTTTAATCTCACCTAGATCAAACTCGTTATACTTATCTTCAGCAGTTATTATATTCTCTAGTACTTTTCCCTTGGTATTGCAAATATTTATAATTCTAGGAGTTTTTAGGTTTGAGTAGTTGTCGATAAAAAGAGTTTTGTCTGTGTTTAATTGAATATTGTGGTATCCCTCTTCTTTTGTGATTTTAGTTATTTTACCCGATGAAACCGATACTTTGTATAGGTGACGATCTAAAGGAGAATCCTTAGTTGATTCAAAATAGATCTGTTTTCCTTTGCTATCTGCTCCAAAAAGATTTGTAACAACCCAGTTGCCTTTAGTTAATTGTCTAATTAATTTGCCTTCGGTAGTGTATAGATAAAGGTGTTTGTAGCCATCGCGCTCCGATTGATAAATAAATTGTTTTGCATTTTTAGGCATAAAGTACAAAATGTTTTCTGGCTCTGTCCATGTTTTGCTGGTCTCCTCTAAAAGAGTTTTTATCAATTTGCCGTTTTTAGCACTGTATTTATTAAGCCAAGTGTGATTTTGTTCTCTGTTTATTACAGAAACATATATGTACTCTTCGTTTGGTCCCCACGAAATATTAGTTAAATATTCTTCCGACTCAGGGTTGTTTTCAATAAATATTGTAGATTTTGATTTTACATTGTATATACCAAGGCGAACTTCTTCGCTTTTCATTCCTGCCATAGGATATTTTATGAGATTGGCTTCGGCAACTCGTTTAGTTACATCAACCAATGGATAAACTGTTACATTAGTTTCATCTTTTTGGTAGAATGCTAGATAATTACCATTTGGCGACCAAAAGGTTCCTTTTTCGATACCAAATTCGCTGCGGCTTACAGCTTGGCCACTCACAATGTTTTTGTTAGTATTAGTTGTTATTGCTTTTCCATTTATGTAAACATTATTGTCTATAGTATGAGCAACATTGTTGTTTGATTCAAAGAAATCGAGGTTTTCCCAATTGTCATTTGTCTCAATTACGGAATAAATACTTTTAGATGTAGTATTAAATAATATTCTATAATTGTGTGCAGAAAAAGAGATTACCTCAGGTGATATCCATTTGTAATTTGGGAAGCTTTTAATTTTGTTAATTTGTTTAGCCTTTAGTGCGTTATTAATATCGCTAAGCAATAAAAACTCAGAAGTACTTTTTTTTGTTGTTTCGTTAACAAAAAGAGAGCTGTCTTTTACAAACGAAAAACTTTGACTGTTAGGAATCCAGTAGGCTTTGTCTAAGGTTTCTGGTCGGTATTTGTAATAACCTAGCATGGCATCTTCCATTGTTAGGTTTTTCTTTTGTCCTACAGTAATGCCACAAATAGTAAATAAAATGGCAGTCGAAATAAAAAAAATCTTTCTCATTAAAATATGTATTATATCAGTTTGAACTATTCTAATACAAGTATAATTGCTTTGTAAATAATTTCCTAAACCTTAGTGATAAAAGGGTAGTTAATATACATAAGTACTTTTTTTTGTAAATATTATCATGTAGTTGTTATTATAAGAGAATTAGTGGTGGATTTTTAGTAATTTATTATCCAGTAAAAAAGTCTATTGATGAACGATTTTATTTTACAAGCGCTAATGCAACTTTTTGCATTAGTGTCACCTGAAAATCCTCAGATATTTATTCAAAAGCGTAAGAGAGTTAAAGATTTTCTTTCGACAAGGGTTGTCGCACGTCTTTTAAAAGAATATCTAGCACTGTTTGATGATTGTTATTATTTAACAAAGGAGCGCAGAAAGTCGTTAAAGGAGGATGATTATAAGTTAGTTCCAGATTATGATAAAATTGTTCATTTATGTAAATCTATAAACACCGAACTGCAGCACGATCAGAAAATAGCTGTTCTTGTTCATCTTATTTTGTATATAAAAACGGGGGCTGTTTATGTTGATGATAATCAAAAGCAGCTATTGCAAACTATTTGTGAAGTGTTTTTTATAGATAAAAAAGAGTTTAATATAATATTTGATTTTATAGCAGGTGATTTAAATAATATACCTGAAAAGAATCTTATTCATGTAGCTGGTGATAAAGAACAAATTAAAAATAGGGATATATTTATTATTCGTGAAAGTTTTAAAGGTGAGTTAGTTTTCTTATATATTGATAGTGTTTCGGCTTTTTTTGTTAAGTATTTAGGCGAGCATGAATACTTTTTAAATGGCGAACAGCTTGTTCCTTATGATATTTATCCTTTTAAAACAGGAGCCTCTATTAGGAGTAATATTATTCTTCCAATTTATTATTCCGATGTTTTATTTGTGCTAACACGAAATAGAAATGATCATCATATTGTATTGGAAGTTAACCAGCTTTGGTATTTTTTTAAGAATGGAAAAGCAGGTTTAAAGAATATAAATTTTAATGTTCATTCGGGCAAGGTTGTTGGTGTTATGGGGTTGTCGGGCTCAGGGAAAACAACATTGTTAAATGTCTTAAACGGATCGAATAGTCCAAAAACGGGTTTTGTTAAAATAAATGGTATAGATGTTCATAATCAGCCTGATAAGCTTGTGGGGCTTATAGGATTTGTTTCTCAGGATGATTTGTTAATGGAGGATCTTACTGTTTTTCAGAATCTTTTCTTTAACTCAAAATTTTGTTTTGGCGATAAGACAAAAGAGGAGCATGAGTCTTTGGTAAATACTGTTTTAAAAAGTTTAGGGCTTTTTGAAATAAGAAATATGAAAGTTGGTAGCATTTTGAATAAGAATATTAGTGGAGGACAACGTAAAAGACTAAATATTGCATTGGAGTTAATCCGTGAGCCTTCGGTATTGTTTCTCGATGAACCAACTTCTGGCTTGTCGTCTATTGATTCAGAAAATATAATGGATCTTTTAACAGAATTAGCCTTTAAGGGAAAGTTAATTATGTTGGTTATTCATCAGCCATCGTCGGCTATTTATAAGCAATTAAGTCAGCTTATTTTGCTTGATAAGGGTGGTGAACTAATATACGATGGTGATCCATTAGATGCTATTGATTATTTTAAATGCCGAGCTCATAAAACAGATTTAACAGAAGCTGAATGTTATAATTGTGGTCATGTTAATTCTGAGCAGATATTTAATATTATTGAAACTCACCATGTTGATGATTACGGTAAATTTACTGATCAGAGATGTATTAACACAGTAGAGTGGGTTGGTTATCATTCTGTTTTCAGGCAACAAGATGAGTTTTTAGATGATGCCAAAGAGCCTTTACCTAAGGTGTTAATTAATATGCCAAATAAGTTTCAACAGCTTTTGGTTTTTATTAAGCGTGATGTATTATCGAAGTTTTCGAACAGGCAATATATTTGGGTTAATCTTTTAGAAGTTCCTATTTTGGGTTTTGTTCTTGCTTTTTTACTTCGTTATTATAATTCTACTGAGGTAAATGCGGAATACGTTTTTGCAGATAACGTAAATATCCCAGTTTATATTTTTATGTCGGTTATTGTTGCAATTTTTATAGGAATGTCTGTTAGTGCCGATGAGATAATTAAAGATAGAGCTATTAGGAAGCGTGAGCAGTTTCTTAACCTAAGTTGGAATAGTTATCTTTTGTCTAAAGTCATTATTTTGGCTGTTATTTCTGCTATTCAGGCTTTTTTGTTTGTTTTAGTAGGTAATTCAATTCTCGAAATAAGAGGATTGTATTTTCAATATTGGATAGTGCTTTTCTCGGCTTGGGTGGCTTCTAATATATTTGGGCTAATAATTTCCGATAGTTTTAAAACTGTTGTAACAATATATATTCTTATCCCTTTTATGGTTATTCCACAAATAATTTTGAGTGGTATTATTGTGAAGTACGATAAGCTTAATCCTAATATAACATCGCCAATTGATATACCTTTTTATGGGGAGATGATAGTTAGCCGTTGGGCTTTTGAAGCATTATCGGTTGAGCAGTTTATGAATAACGAATATGAGAAACAGTTTTATTCTGTCAATAAATTAATTAGTACTATCGAGTATAAGAAAAACTATCTGTTGCCCAATTTGCTAGATAGAACCGATATATGTAAAAATATAATTAACGACGATAGCCGTCATTTA
>JAFGOQ010000029.1 GCA_016926405.1 Bacteroidales bacterium | reverse complement strand
TTTTCAGCATTCTAAATAGTACTAAAAAACCAATATAAAGGAGTATTATTTTACCGCTTTTTAACAAAACAAACCCATGCATATATATACTACAACACCTTACAAGAATAGTTACTTACCAAAACAAAGGTTCAAGAAAGAAATCCATATTTACACAAAAACAAATATCTTACTAATAGCTGTGCCTAACAACTAAGTTCTTTAAAAATTCCCTCGGCAGCACGTCTAGAAGCACCTTGACCACCAAGCTTTGTGGCAAGCAGAGTATAATCGGCATTAATTTGTGCAATATAATTGCTATCGAAAAGTATTTTATCAAGCTCAAATTTAATATTAGTGTAGTTCAAATCATCTTGAATTAACTCTTTAACAACAAGTTTATCCATTATTAAATTCACAATAGATATAAACTTAATGCTCACTAAATACTTAACAACGTAATAGGTAGCCTTATTTCCTCTATAACAAACAACCTCTGGAACATTAAACAGAGCTGTTTCCAAAGTGGCCGTACCAGATGTTACAAGAGCTGCTGTAGCGTGCTCTAAAATATTGTATGTTTGATTAAACAGAAGCTTAACATCGGTTCCTTCGGGAATAAACTGCTGGTAATAGGACTCTTCTAACGAAGGAGCGGCAGCAATAAGAAACTGATAATCGGGATAATCCTTAACAACCGAAAGCATTTCTGGCAGTTTCTCTTTAATCTCTTGCATTCTACTACCAGGCAAAATTGCAATAATAGGCTTATCGGAAAGAGTGTTTTTTGCTTTAAAATCGTCTAATGAAAGCGATTCTGATTCTTTAAACTGCTTAATTGAATCTAAAAGGGGATGCCCAACATAATCAACATCTACACCATAATTTTTATAAAATTCTTTTTCAAACGGAAGAATAGAAAACAGTTTATCAATTAAAACCTTAATTTTTTTAACTCTGTTTTTTCGCCATGCCCAAACCTGAGGCGATACGTAATAAAACAGTTTCATCCCCAAAGGCTTAATCATTTTAGCCACACGAAGGTTAAAGCCCGAATAATCAATAAAAATTACAGCATCGGGTTTATATTCCGAAATATCTTTAAAGCAAAATTTAAAGTTAGCTTTTATAGTTCTTAAGTTCATAATTACAGGAACAATACCCATAATTGAATGATTTTTATAATGCTTTACAAGAGTTGCTCCTGCAGCTTGCATTTTATCGCCACCCCAAACCCTAAACTGGGCATTAGAGTCAACATTTTTTATCTCTTTAATAAGGTTTGATCCGTGCAAGTCGCCCGAAGCCTCACCTGCTATTATGTAATATTTCATCTATTCTTTTTTTTATCGCAAAGGCGCTAAGGCGCATTATATTCTAAATAGTTCATATCTACATGTCAAATATTTCGGTCACATAACACTTTCCATTCTCAATGAATATAGAAAGTAATCCTAATCAATAAATTGTGCAAACCGAATTTTAAATTTAGCTCGCCTTTTACTCTACAATTAATAATTAGCATTATTTTAATTTACATCAACTAAAAAATGACAATACGATAAACAAATGTAGTTAATATGGCTCTATATCGAACAATAAAACATATTTTTGCCTGATATTAACTTTTATTTTTTTATTCGAATGAAAAAATTTTCAGCGCTATTATTATTGCTCACACTATTACACACGGTAGAATGTTTTTCTCAAACAGATAATACTCATTTTTGTGAAAGTACAAAGTTTGAAGCAGCAGATAGTAATAAACTATATTTAGGTATCCGAAATATTAATATTTTTAGAAATAACGAATTTTTTAACAATATCGACGAAGGATATACAACTTTTGGATCGTTAGTAAATCCTACACTTAAATATTATCCTACATCGAAAATAAAAATTGAGGCGGGAATTAATCTTGTTAGTTTTTATGGAACAGATAAAGTTGATATTATTAAACCTATTTTTAGAGCTCATCTCAAGCTAAATAAAAACTTCGATTTTATTATGGGATCGCTCTATGGTACAGCAAATCATAATTTCATTGAGCCCCTTTTTAGACAAGAGCATTTAATGAACAAAAATGTAGAATCGGGTATGCAAATTTTATACAACAGCCGATTTCTATATTCCGACCTATATATTAACTGGGAAAAATACATTTTCAGAACACAAAAATCGGAACGAGAAATTTTTACCGTTGGTTGGTCATCAGAAGTTAAAGCACTTCCTGATGATAGCCGCTTAAAAATTAACTTCCCAATACAATTATTAGTTGCTCATATTGGTGGTCAGATAGACACACTACCCGTACCTATAGAATCAATCTCAAATTTTGCAGGTGGAATAGACATAGGTTATAAGTTGGATGGGATAATTAAAGAGGTAGGTTTTAAAACTTATTTTGCACGCTTTAAAGATATTTCGGGAGAGAAGCGCTTGAAATTCAAAAAAGGATATGCTTTTTATCCATTCTTTTATACAAAGACAAAATTCTTAAACCTTTATGGTGGCTACTGGAATGCTCACGACTTTATTGCTCCTAGAGGCGAACCTATTTTTTCATCGGTTTCATACATTAATGAAGAGTTTGTATTCAGACACCGAAATTTAATGGTATTAAAAGCCGAACTAATTTATCCTTTCGCCAAAGGTTTAACTGTTGGTGCGAGATACGAATCGTATTATAATTTAGACGAAAAGCAAAATGACTTTTCGTACGGTGCTTTTATTAACTTTAACAGAGACTTTTTCTTAAAAACAATAAAACTTTTTAAATAAATGCTTAAAGTAGGACTTGTTGGCGTTGGCCACTTCGGTAAAAATCATATTCGTTGCCATAAACTTGGCAAATTTGAGCTGGTAGGCTTTTTCGATATCAACAAAGAACTTTCCGATAATATAGAGAAAGAGTTCGAAATAAAACAATTTGAATCGCTTGAGGCACTAATGGCCGAGGTTGATGTAATTGATGTTGTTGTTCCAACATCGTCACATTTCGATGTTGCCTCTACTGCTCTTAAAGCGGGCAAACATGTTTTTATTGAAAAACCTGTTACTTCAACCCGCGAAGAAGCGCTAGAACTAAAAAAACTTGCAGACGAGAGAAATCTTAAAATTCAGGTAGGACATGTTGAGCGTTTTAACCCAGCTTTTTGTGCAATTAAAGATAAAATATCAGATCCTAAATTTATAGAGCTGCATCGTCTTGGACAATTTCACCCACGAAATAAAGATGTACCTGTTGTTTTAGACCTTTTAATACATGACATAGACATTGTTCTGCATCTTGTTAAATCGAAAATAAAGAATGTTTATTCTAGTGGTGTTGCAATTATTAGCGATACTCCCGATATCACCAATGCACGAGTAGAATTTGAAAATGGCTGTGTTGCCAACATGACATCGAGTAGAATTTCGATGAAAGTAATGCGCAAAATCAGACTTTTTCAGGAAACTGCATATGTAACTATCGATTTTCTTAAAAAAGAGAGTGAGCTTATTCAAGTACTTCCTGTAAAAGAGCCAGTAACCGATCCGTTTGCACTAATATTAGATTTAGGCGACGACCGGGAGAAAAAACAATTCTTTATTAACAAACCCGACATACAAGAGCATAATGCAATTGTTGAAGAGTTAAACAGTTTTCACGACTCTATTGTTAACAATACGACACCTGTTGTTTCAATAGAAGACGGATACAAAGCATTAGATTTAGCTTTACTGATAATTGAAAATTTAAATAACTAACAAAAAAAAGGTGCTTTTAAAAGCACCTTTTTTTTTATATCTAAACTTGTTTAAACAAGCTCTCGTCCCGAGTTGTATCCTTTAATGATACCTCTTCTAGAGTTCTTAATAAACAATAAAATTTCGTCTCTCTCAACAGAAGCAGGCATCTCGGCCTCAATATACTCAATAGCTTGAGTAACATTCATACCTTTCATGTAAAGTGTACGATAAATCTCCTGAACCTCGGCAATTTTCTCGTTTGTAAAATTACGTCTACGAAGTCCAATAGAGTTAATACCAGCAAAAGAAGCTGGTAATCGAGCCGCTTTAACAAAAGGAGGAATATCTTTTCCAACAAGTGCTCCACCTTGAATCATTGCGTGAGCACCAACATGTACAAACTGATGTAATGCAGCTCCACCACCTATAATTGCGTAATCGTCAACAATAACCTCACCACCAAGTAAAACACTGTTAACAATAATTACATTGTTACCAATAACACAATCGTGAGCAACGTGGCTGTTAGCCATCAACATACAGTTATCGCCAACAACAGTTTTACCTTTAGCCTTAGTACCACGGTTTACTGTAACACATTCGCGAATAGTTGTATTATCGCCAATTATAACAAGGGTTTCTTCTCCTTCAAATTTCAAATCTTGAGGGATAGCAGAAATAACAGCACCAGGAAAAATCTTACAGTTTTTTCCAATACGGGCACCTTCCATAATTGAAACATTAGGGCCAATCCAAGTCCCCTCTCCTATCTCCACATTTTTGGCAATAGTAACAAATGGTTCAATAACCACGTTACGAGCTATTTTTGCCTCTGGATGAACATATGCTAATGGTTGATTCATACCTTATATTTAATTCTTATTTTTAACAATTTGAGCCATCAATTCAGCCTCAACAGCAACCGAATTTCCAACAAAAGCTTTAGCACTCATATGAACAATTCCACGTCTGATTGGAGTAATTAATTCAAGCTTAAACAACAAAGTGTCACCAGGAACAACTTTGCGCTTAAATTTAACGCCATCAATCTTCATAAAATATGTTGAGTACTCTTTTGGATCTTCAACACTACTAAGAGCAAGTATACCACCTGTTTGTGCCATAGCCTCAACAATAATTACACCAGGCATTACTGGTTCGTCGGGAAAATGACCAACAAAAAAGCCTTCGTTCATTGTAACATTTTTCATTCCAATAACCATTGAATCGGTCATTTCAAGAACTTTGTCAACAAATAAAAATGGAGGTCTATGTGGTAATAAGTTTTTAATATCATTTACATCGTAAACAATAGGAGCCTCAGGATTATAAATTGGAGCAACATCTTTCTTTAACATTTTACGAATATCCTTCGCAAAATTTGTGTTTGATGTATGCCCAGGACGCTTAGCAATTACTTTACCTTTAATAGGCTTTCCAATAAGAGCAAGGTCACCAATTAAATCGAGTAACTTATGACGAGCAGGCTCGTTAGAAAACTGAAGCTTAATATTATTTAACACACCAGCCTCATCAATCTGAAGGTGAGGTTTATTAAATAAATCAGCTATTCTATCTAATTCCAATTGTGGAACTTTCTCCTCCATTATAACAATAGCATTTTCTAAATCGCCACCTTTAATAAGGTTATGCTTTAGAAGTGGTTCAAGTTCATGGAAAAAAACAAAAGTTCTACAAGGAGCAATTTCTTTTTCGAAGTTATCAAGAGTGTCTAGATCGGCATACTGATGACCTAATACTTTTGAGTTATAGTCGATTAAAACATTAAGACTAAAATTATCATCAGGATATAATGTAATAGAAATCCCTTTACCAGGATCGGTATACTCCATTTTCTGGGTAACAACAAAATAATCTTTAGGAGTGTTCTGTTCTATTGTTCCAACACTTTGTATAGCATTGAAAAAACTTTTTGCACTACCATTCATAATTGGAGTCTCAACATTGTTTAATTCAACGTAAACATTGTCAATCCCGTGTGCAGTAATGGCAGCCATTACATGCTCTATAGTACAAACTTTAACACCTTTATTCTCTATAGTTGTTCCCCTTGAAGTATCAACAACAAATTCGGCTAATGCCTTAATTTCTTGCTCTCCTTCAAGATCTACTCTTTTAAAAACTATACCAGTATTTTCTGGTGCAGGCTTAAAGGTTAATTCAACTTCAGCACCTGAATGTAACCCTTTTCCACAAAGCTTTACCTCTGACTTAATAGTCCTTTGGTTTTCAGCCATAATATATAATTATTTTTCTACCTCTTGTTATTCAAAAAACAGCGCAATATATAAAAATAAAGTGGTTCCATAAAATCATACGAAACCACTTTTTATCAATCTATTTTATCTTCGTCTCTAGTTGAGAAATTCTTTCGGCTAAATCAGGTAGTTTTTTCAATAAAACAATCATTCGTTTATAAATACTAACATCCATTGCAGGGCTACCTATAACAAGCGAATCTTCTTTTCTAACACCTGAAGAAATACCCGATTGAGCTCCAATTTTAACCCCTTTAGCAATAACCGAGTGAGGAGCCATTCCAACCTGTCCACCAATCATACAGTTTTCGCCAATCTTTGTCGATCCTGCAATACCACATTGGGCTGCCATTACAGTATTAGCACCAACTTCAACATTATGGGCAATATGCACCATATTATCTAACTTCACACCTTTTCTAACAATAGTCGACCCCATTGTAGCTCTATCAACAGTTGCGTTAGCACCTATCTCAACATAATCTTCTAAAATTACATTTCCAACCTGAGGAATCTTTTTATAATTCATTGCCGATGAAGGAGCAAAACCAAACCCGTCGGCACCAATTACCGAACCCGCATGTAATGTAACATTGTTACCAATTTTACATTCTTCATATATTTTTACACCTGCAAATATTAAACAGTCTTCGCCTACCGAAACATTATCACCAATATAAGTAGTAGGATATATTTTAGAACCATCACCAATAACAGTGTCTTCTCCAATATATGCATTTGCACCAATATAAACATTGTTACCAATAGTCGCAGACTCTTCAATTACAGCAGTTGGGTGAACACCCTCCTTTTTCGGCTTAGATTGTTGATACAAATCTAACAACATTGCCAAAGCCTGATACGAATCATCAACACGAACAAGCGTAGCCTCGATAGGCTTTTCAGCAACAAAACTTTTGTTAACCAAAACAATTGAGGCCTTTGTTGTATATATATATTTTGTATAAGTAGGATTCGATAAAAAAGTTAAAGTACCTGGCTTCCCATCTTCGATTTTTGACAAATCAGAAACTTTAGCTTCATTATCGCCTTCAACTGTACCCTTTAAAAATTCCGCAATCTGCTTCGCCGAAAAGTCCATATAAATTTTGTTTTAATTTTGAATCTGCAAACATAATAAATTTATACTCTTTCGTTTCTAAAACCGAGGATAACATAAACAATATTTTTTAACTTCTTTCGATAACACAGATAAATTAAGCATATCAGAAGCTTCTGCAACATCAACAATATCACCATTATGATACACTATTTTAATCTCATCCAACACTGGCGAATATGTTTTATTTGATATCATTGAATTAGTAACCAAAAAATTGGCATCAGAAGCAGAAATTCCAAAATGAGCAACTATTCTATTTTTTATCTCATCCACATATTCATCATCAAAAGACTTATCAACTAAATGAACTTTAGGCAAATTTCTATTTATAAGCGATTTTGCTAAATACGACAAAACTTTATCGCTACTGGTCATCCACATTTTTGCGCATATAATAATGTCAGAGTCGTCAAGCAAATCAAAATTACTAATTATTAGCGAAGGGCTAAAAAGTCGAAAATTTTCAATTACTTCTGAATTGTTCTTTACAAAGAACTCAAGACTAGGAGTCAGAAATAAATCAAAGTTGCAAGAGTATAAAAACTTCACTCTCTTCAATAACTGTATTAAAACCTCTTCGGCAGCCACCACTGTTTTATGAAGATAAACCTGCCAATACATAAGCCGTCGGGCGATTAAAAACTTTTCGATAGAATAAATCCCCTTTGCCTCAACAGCAATTTTACCATCAGCCACTGTCAACATTCGAATAATTCTATCTACTCCAACAGCCCCTTCAATAACTCCCGAAAAAAACGAATCACGGCACAAATAATCAAGCCTATCAACATCTAGCTGACTACTTACCAACTGATGCAAGAAACGCTTTGGGTATTTATCGGTAAATATTTCAATAGCCATTAACAAACGACCCGAAAAATATTCATTCAAGCTATCCATATATAACAAACTCATCAACTCATGATTCACTCCCTCAACAACACTAAATTCCAAAGCATGCGAAAATGGACCATGACCGATATCGTGTAAAAGAATAGCCGAAATAGCAGACTCTTCTTCCTTATCAGAAATATCAAAACCTTTATCGCGCAATACATCAACAGCCTCTTGCATTAAATAAGCAGCACCTATTGAATGTTGAAAACGCGAATGAAAAGCTCCTGGATAAACATAATCTGTTAAACCTAACTGCCTAATTCTACGCATTCGTTGAAACGAAGGATGCTCAATTAATTCATAATGAAATTCGTTTTTTAATTTAATAAATCCATAAACAGGATCATTTATTATCTTTCGTCGCTTATCAGAATTCTCCATATTCAATTTATCCATACACTATACTACCAACAAAATCATTAAAAGAAAACTTAATCAGCTTGTTTTAATCAAGGTAAAAAGAGAAAATATTTCGACATTAACAAACAAATAGCAGACATCTTTTTTCCGTTTTCTTTTGAAAATTAATCTTTTATAATTACTTTTGCATCGTGGGACAGAAAATGCAAGGGGACGAAGTCCCCTATTTTATTATAAAAATATGATATCAAAAGATTTTATTAAGGAGATTGTAG